>DAINPC010000012.1:0-20892 GCA_036743695.1 Solirubrobacteraceae bacterium
CGCCGCCCCATCGCGAAGCTCTGCACCGGCGGCGCCGCTGCGCGCATGCTCGACCCCACCTCCGTGCCCTCCAGCTCCTCCTCCCCGGCGGCCACGCCCGCGGATGCCGCCGTGCGCTCGGCGCCCGGCAGGCGATGCACGCGCGCACCCGCCGTCGCCTCCGGGCCCTCCTCGACGCCGCTTGACAGGTGGCGCTCCAGCGGCGCCAGCTCACGCACGATCACGTTGATCACGGGACGGATCGGCTCCAGCTCGGGCTCCCCGTCACGGGTCGCGAGCGAGCTGTCCAGGCGCAGCAGACGTGCGGGCGTCCGCTCCTGCGAGCGCTCCAGACGGCCCCTGGCGAGCAGCAGCGGCTCGGACCGCGCCAGCTGGCGGTGGCGCTCGTAGACGTCCTTGGCGACGATCAGGTTGATCGTGCCGAACTCGTCCTCGAACAGCAGGAACATCGTCCCCTTGGCGGTTCCCGGCCGCTGCCTGGCGATCACCAGCCCCGCCACCGCCACCTCGCAGCCGCTGGGCAGGCGCGCGAGCTGTGCGCTGGTGGCGAGCTCGACCGGGCCGGTCGGCGAGCGGCGCCGGCCCGGTCGCGGCCCGGTCGCGCCGCTAGGCACCGTCAGGCGCTCGCGCAGGATCGCCAGTGCATGCTCGCCGATGGTCACTCCGCTGGTGGAGTAATCGGCGATCAGCTGCTGCCAGCGCCCGAGCTTGCGCAGGCGCGGTGCGGGCGCCAGCCCCAGGGGCAGCGCGAGCTGGGTGCTCTCTCCGCTCGGCTCGGTCTCCGCCGAGGCGGCCATCCCCAGCTGCCATAGGGCCGTCCGCCTGTCCTGCTCTCCGACCGATCGGAGATCGGCCAGCGCGACCGGGCCGCGACCGGGCCGGCGCCGCTCGCCGACCGACCCGGTCGTGAGACCGTCGCAGGCTCCCGCCCAGGCCAGCTGCTCGAGCGTCCTGCGCCTGACGCCGGCGCGCGCGGCCAGCTCGCCGAGTCCGGTGAAGGGCCCACCCCGCTCGCGCTCGGCCACCAGCGCCTGCACCTCGGCGCGCGCCGCGTCCTTGACGTAGCCCAGCCCCAGGCGCACGCCTCCGTCCTGCACCGTGCACTGCACGCCCGAGGCGTTCACGTCGAGCCCGAGCACGGCGATCCCCCGGTTCTCGGCCTCGTGGATGAGGCTGTCCGGAGCGTAGAAGCCCATCGGCTGCTCGTTCAGCAGCGCGCACAGGAACTCCGCGCCGTGGTGGACACGCAGCCAGGTGGACTGGTAGGCCAGCAGGCCGAAGGCTGCGCTGTGGGACTTGGGGAAGCCGAAGCCGGCGAAGCCCTCCACCATCCCCCACACGCGCTCCGCCGTCGGGCGATCGGCGCCCACGTGCTGCCGTGCCCCCTCGATGAAGCGCTCGCGGTGGCGCTGGAGCATCTCGTGCGAGCGCTTGCGGCTCATCGCCCGGCGCAGCCCGTCCGCTTCGCCGGGTCTGAAGCCGGCGAAGGCTTCGGCCACCTGCATCACCTGGTCCTGGAAGATGATCGTGCCGAGCGTCTCCTTCAGCACCGACTCGAGCGCGGGGTGCGCGAAGGGGATCTCATAGGCGGGGTCTTCGCGCAGGCGCTGGCGGCGTTCGATGTAGGGGTTGATCGCGCCGCCCTGGATCGGGCCGGGGCGCACGATCGCGACCTGGATGGTCAGGTCCTCGAGGCTCATCGGCCGCGTGCGCAGCAGCGACTGCATCTGCGCGCGGCTCTCAATCTGAAAGACGCCGACCGTGTCCGCCGCGCGGATCGCCCTGAAGGTCTGCGGGTCGTCGAACGGGATGCGCGAGAGGTCGATGCGCTCCCCGCGCGTGCGCTCCACCTCCTCCACGCAGCGCTCCACCGCCGAGAGCATCCCCAGGCCCAGCAGGTCGATCTTCAGGAAGCCCGCATCGGCGCAGGAGTCCTTGTCCCACTGGACCATCTGCCTGCCCTCCATGGCAGCGGGCACGACCGGGCAGCAGTCGATCAGCGGCCTGGTGGCGATGATCATCCCGCCGGAGTGCTGGGAGAGATGGCGGGGCAGCCCGTGGGCCTGCTCGACCAGGTGGGCCAGCCAGCGCCAGCGCTCCGATCGGACCCTCGCCCCGCCCGGCTCCGCGCCCGTGGCAGCGGGCGGGTTCGTCTCCCCGCCGGCCAGCGCGGTGGCGATGTCGTGCTCGGAGCCCGCCCCGTAGCGGTCCGCGCCGCGGGCCACGCGCTCGATCTCGCCGGCGGGCAGCCCCAGGACCTTGCCCAGCTCGCGGATCGCGCCGCGCGCGCGGAAGGTCGGGAAGGCCGCCACCAGCGCCGCGCGATCGCGCCCGTAGCGCTCGTGCACGCGCGGGATCAGGCGCTCGCGGATGTCGCGCGGGAAGTCCAGGTCGATGTCCGGCAGTCCGTGCAGATCCTCGTGCAGGAAGCGCCCCAGCGCCAGCCTGCCCACCACCGGGTCGATGTGGGAGAGCCCGGTCAGGTAGCAGACCAGCGAGGACACCGAGGAGCCGCGCCCACGTCCGGGCGCCAGCAGCGCGCGCACGGAGTCCGGACCGCGGATCTCCAGGGCGACCTCGCGCGCCAGCTCCAGCATGTCGTGGTGCAGCAGGAAGAAGCCCGCCAGGCCGAGCTGGTCGATCACCGCCAGCTCCTGCTCCAGGCGCGCGCGGGCCTCCCCGCTCACCGCTCGCGCCCCAGCGGGAGCCCCGGGGCCGTAGCGCTCCTCCAGCCGCGCCCGGCACAGCTCCGCCAGCCGACGCGAGGCGCCCTGCTCCTCCGCGCCCGGGTAGCGGTAGCCAAGGTCCTTGGACAGGTTGAAGGTCAGCCGCTCGGCCAGCGCGAGCGTCTCGCGGACGGCCTCCGGATGGTCGGCGAAGCGGCTGACCATCGCCTGCGGCGAGCTCATCACGTGGCTGTGGTTGCCGCGGCGCAGGGGCTCGCACGCGTCGAGCGTGGTGCGGTGGGCGAGCGCCACGAACGCGTCCTGCAGCTCCGCCCTGGCGCGCGCGTGCGCGTGGACGTCGCCCGTCGCCACGCACCTGACTCCCAGGCGCCGGGCCAGGGCGGCAAAGGCGCGGTTGCGGGCGCGATCATGGCGGGCGTAGGGACGCTGCAGCTCCACGTAGAGGCCCTCCGGGCCGAACGCGTCCAGCAGGCGCCGGGCGGCCGGCTCGTCCTCGAGGCCGCGGGCGATGGCCGAGCGACCGATCACAGATCGGCCAGCGCAGCCCGTCAGGCAGACGAGGCCCTCGGCGTGCTCGATCACGCTCTGCAGGTCCACCGACGCCTCCGCGCGCTCGCGCCGGGAGGACCCGTCGCGGGTATGCGCGTGGGCCAGCGTGATGATCCGGCAGAGGTTCCTCCAGCCGCGCTCGTCGCGCACCAGCAGCGTGATGTGGCGGCTCGGGGACTCGCCCACCTCCCCGCCGTCCTCCCCGCCGCCGGCGGCGGCCAGATCGATCTCGGCGCCGTGGATCGCCCGCACCCCGTGGTCCGCGGCGCTCTGGGCCAGCTCCATCGAGCCGGAGACCGAGTTGTGGTCGGTCAGCGCCAGCGCCGCATAGCCCAGCTCGCCCGCGCGCTGCGCCAGCTCCTGCGGCAGCGAGACGCCGTCCAGAAACGAATAGGCCGAGTGACAGTGCAGCTCCACGTAGGGGGTCCCGGGCATCGCCACCGCTCACATCGCCTATGGATCCTGGACGAACCAGGCGCCCGAGCAGAGGTCGTGGAAGACGACCACGTTGCGCCCGCGCACGCCCGCCAGCTCCCAGTAGCGCCGCCGCAGCGGCTCGGCTGTCCACCAGCGGTCCTCCACCAGCCAGGACTCGCGCAGCGACTCGACCGCTTCGCCGTTCACCTCCGCCGGAATGCCCTCGCTCCAGCGCACGCGCGCCGGTCGGGGTGGATTCAGGGTGCGCGCCACGGCGCTCACTCCGGTATCGGCGCGAGCACCACACGCCGCTCGGGCACACGCGAATCGGGGTCCACGCAGATGGCCCGCAGCACCCCGTCCGCTCCGGCCACCGCGCGCACCTGGGCGACCGCCTCCCGCAGCCGCGCGGCGCGCACCGCCCGTCGCTGGTCCAGCAGCGCACCCTGTTCGCTGGACGGCGGGCCGAAGCGCTCGACGCTCAAGCCCAGCGCACTGGCGGGAGCGGGGAGCGCCAGCAGGCGCAGCGACAGCGCCAGCCAGATGCGCTCGGGGTCGCAGAGCGCCTGGCGGAAGACCACGCGCTCGCGCCAGCCGCCGCCGGCGATCAGCTGCGCGGAGAGCGTGACCGCACGCAGCGTGCGCCCTCGGCGCTCAGAGCGGGCCAGCAGCCGATTCACCAGCACGCCCAGCACGCGCTTCAGCGCCGTTCCAGAGCTCGCGTCACCGACCCCCATCGACACCTCCAGGCACTCCTCCACGCTGCGCGCCCGCAGGGGGCTGTCCTCTCCGCAGGCCAGCCCGTGGGCGAGCGCGCCCGCCGCGCCGAAGCGATCTGTGAGCGCCGGGCGTCCGAGCCGCTCCAGCTCACCGAGCGTGCGCACGCCCAGCCGCGTGAGAGGCTCGAGCAGCGCGGCGGTCTGCACCCGGAAGCCGAGCAGCCCGACCGGCCGGCCCGCCAGCCATCGCCGGGCCTGCCTCCCGTCAAGCACCAGCGGACGGCGCGAGCGCACCGCCAGGGCGGTGGCCAGCGCGCAGAAGCGCGTCGGCCCCGCTCCCATCCGCGCGGGTCGGGCGAGCGCACGCCGGGCGGCGGCGATCGTCGCCGTCTCTGTCCCATAGATCCCGTGCAGCCCCCCGGTCTCGAAGTAGGCCAGTCCAGGGCGGGCCGGCTCGACGGCCGCGCCGATCGATTCCAGGGCGCGCAGCACCGTCTCCCAGGCGGCCACAACCTTGACCGGGTCTCCCGGCACGAGCACCAGATCGGGGCAGCGCGCGAGCGCCTCGCCGAGCATCATCCCCGGCGCCACGCCACAGGCCTCAGCGGACCCCGAGACCTCCCCCACGCGTTGCTCGACCCCGGCGAGCGGCGCCACCGCCAGCGCGCGCCCCGCCAGCGCCACCGCCCCCCCGGCGGCGACCACCAACTCGAAACGGGGAAGATAGACGCATACGACCATATGCGAACATATGTTCGCATATGGCAAGGACGAGCTCACTCCATGGTCAGCGGGCCCTCGGCCGATCCGCTCAGGAACTGGTGCACGAACGGGTTCTCCGAGGAGAACATCCTCGCCGCGTCGCCCGCCTCCACCACCCGCCCCCTCCACAGCAGCGCGATGTACTCGCCGATCTGCCGAGCCGAGGCGATGTTGTGGGTCACGACGATGTAGGTGCCTCCGTGGATGGAGTGCATCTCCTGGATCAATTCGCACAGCAGCGCCGTCCGCACCGGGTCCAGCCCCGAGTCGGGCTCGTCGAAGATCACGATGTCCGGTTCCATCACCAGCGCCCGCGCGAACCCGGCGCGCTTGCGCATGCCGCCGGAGAGCTGGGAGGGCATGTAGTCCATCGCGTCCGCCAGCCCCACGTCGGTCAGGCGCTCGGAGACCACCTCGGCGACGTGCGCCTCGGAGGAGTCCGTGTGCTGGCGCAGCGGGAAGGCCACGTTGTCGAACACGGACATCGAGCCGAACAGCGCGCCGTCCTGAAAGAGCACGCCGATTTTGCGGCGCAGTTCCAGCAGCTTGGGCATGGTCAGGCTGGGAACCGATTTCCCCTGAACCACGATGTCCCCGGAGTCCGGGAACATCAGACCGATCACGTGCTTGATCAACACGCTCTTGCCGGTGCCCGAGGGACCCAGCACGACGGTGATCGTCTCGTCGGGGAAGGCCACGTTCAGCCCGTTGAGCACCGGAACCCCGCCTAGGCGCTTGTACACGTCGATGCAGCGGATCGACCAGCTGCCCGCATCGGGGTCGCCCGAGAGGTCGAGCTCGCTGGAGTGATACTGGAAGTCCTCGGACATCACTTGGATGGGGCGGGGGTCGAATACACCACGTGCGGGAACTGGCTGGTCTGCCCGTTGAACGTGAACGGATCCTGCTGGTTGCACGCCGGCGCCGGGACTTTGTTGGCCGTTTCCGGCGCGTTGGCCACGCCGAACTTGACCAGCTGTTCCAGGATCGTCTTGGAGATCGTTTCGGTTTCCGCCCCGTTGGGGTTGACCGAGGGAGCCGAGCCCGCGCAGGCGCTGCTGCTGAACACCGACAGACCGCTGGAGAGCGAGCGGAACGCGCCGGGCTGGGGGTAGGCGTTGCCGCGGTCCGTGCCGATCCGGTTGGGGTAGATCGCAAGGCTCTCGGGGCTGAGCACGGCCATCGTGGTCAGGAAGTGCTCCTTGGGGCCTTTGCCGTTGGTGTTGCTGTTTTTTTCGCTCGCCTGCGAGGCCGCGGTGAGGTTGGCGAAGAACGCCTGCAGCTCGGGCACGTACTCGCCGGTGTACTGCAGGAACGGATCGAGGTTGTGCAGCACCGGCCTGATGTTTTCCAGCACCGGCACGGTCAAATCCAGCGACTTCTTGATGTCCGGCAGCCCGACCTTGGCCGCCTTGGTCAGCGGTCCGAGCGAGGTCAGGAACTTGTCGAATTCCGGCGCGAACGGCTTGGCCACTTTCAGCAGCGCCGAGAGCTGACGCTCGGCGGGGCGGAACGCGTCGAGGAACGGGCTGGCGTCCGCGGCCAAGCGGTCCAGTTCTTTGAGCGCCGTGCGCGAGTTGCGCTCGAAGGTGGGCAGCGCCCGGAAGGCGTTGGCGAACGCCTGGCTGCCTTCGGCGGCGGCGTGGAAGGTGCGCTCGCCGTTGACGATCAGCCCTTCCAGCTGGTGGTCGCGGCCGGCGAGCGCGTCGAACACCACGCCTGTGTTGCGGACCAGCGCTTTCACGGCGCCTTCCTGCGAGTTGAGCAGGGTCACCAGCCGGTCGGCGTGTTCGACGAACGGTTCCAGCCTGGCGAATGACGCGTTGATGGCTTCGCCGCGCCCGTTGATCCCTTCCGAGACCGCCCGCATCCACACCTGGAAGTCGCGCCTGGTCTTGGCGTCGAACGCGGAGAGGATGTCATCGAGCGTGACCGACGGCTCCACCTGGCTGTCCGCCAGCTGGCCGCCGTCGGGCAGGTAGCGCCCGCCCTGGCTCTCGGGGATCAGCTGCACGTAGGTCTCCCCCAGTAGCGTCTTCTGGCGCAGGATCGCGTGCGTGCTGGCGCGGATCGGAGCGTACTTGCCGGCGACTTCCAGCGTGGCGTGGGTGCGCCCGTCCTTGCCGAGGCTGAACGAGATCACGTGTCCCACGTTAACGCCGCTGATGCGGACGTCCGACTGTTCGGCCAGCGCCAGCGTGCGCGGGAAGGCGACCGTGAAGCGGTAGCCCTTCGGCTTCAGCGGCAGCGGACCACCGAAGGACTCCCACAGGAACATCAGCAGCCCGAAGCAGCTGAGCACGAACAGGATGATCACGAGGATGTTGCCCACCGTGGGCGCGCGCTTCTGCATGTCAGTGCCCGTTTCCCTTGGTGCTCTTCGCCGCCGCGGAGCCGCCGCCGAGCGGGTGCTGCGCGAGGCCCGAGAACAGGCCGCCGCCGGTGCTGGTCTTGCTGCGGCGGCGCAGGCTGGCCGCGGTCGAGCTGACGACCGACAGGCCCTGGCTCTGGCATTCGGCCCCCGTGGGCGGCTTCAGCAGGCCGACCAGCAGGTTCACCGTTTCGTTGACTTCAGAGGCGCCTTTGAAGATCGGCAGGATCCCGCAGTTGAAGTAGACGACCGTGCGGCCGGTCGGGCCGTGGGCGTCGGCGGTGCTGAGGACGCTGTTGAGGTTGTGGTTGGCCCAGTCCAGGAAGAACAGGAAGCCGCCCTTGCTCGGTCCGGGGTTGTAGGCGAGCTCGTTGAAGAATTCGTTCAGCACCGAGAGGCTGACCGCCAGCTTCGGGAACGCTTCGCCCAGCTGCTTGGTCGAGGGTGACAGTTCGTTGACCACGGGCAGGATCTGGCGCGCGAACGGGCGGATTTCGCTCTTGAAGATCGGCGTCGTCTTCAGCGCCAGGCGACGCGTGGCTTCGTTGGCGGGGCCGAGCGCGCTGGCGAACGGCTGCAGCTCGTGCAGCGCCGGCCCGAGCACGTTGGACGCGGTGGCCAGCTTGCCCAGGCCGGTGCTCGTCTTGCGCAGCGCGCCGGGCAGCAGATGCAGCGTGCTCTGCAGGTTGGCTTCCTCTTTGGCGAAGGTGGCGAACACCGCGTTGGATGCGTCCACCAGCTGGGCGATCTGTGTGTCCTTCGTGCCCAGCGCTTCCATCAGCAGGCGGAAGTTGTGGATCGAGTGGGCGATGTTCGCGTGGCGGACTTCGAGCTGCTGGGCGATCTCCTGGCCGTAGCGGGCGGCGGGGTCCAAGCGCTTGAGCACCGCGGCCAGCGCCCGCCCGTTGTGGTTGAGGCCTTCGCCCGCGCCGGCCAGCAGCTCCTGCAGGTAGGCGCGCGTGTCGCCATCCAGTCCCGCCAGGAATTCGTCGAAGTCCACGTTGGGCGCCGTCTGCGACAGCGGCAGGACTTCGCCGCTGTGCAGCTTCCCGGCGGAGGGGGTTCCGGGGTTGACCTCCACGGTCATGTCCTGGAGCTGGCTCTTGGGGCGCAGGAGCAGGGTCGCGTTGCGGTAGATGCGCGCGTATTTGGGGGTCACTTTCATGGTCACCGTGGCGATCCCTTCGTGCAGGTCCACGCTTGCGATTTCGCCGATCTTGGCGCCCGCGATCGTCACCGCCTGGCCCTGCCCGGGGGTGACTGCCTGAGCGGTCTGGAACTCGGCCTTGAGCGCGAAGTATTCGCGTCCGAGCACCGGCACCCAGCCCGGGAGCTTGAGGTTCTGGTGCGCGAGGATGTAGCCGCCGATCGCCGCCGCGACCACGATCATGCTCACCACCGCGAGGAACGCCGTGCGGTAGCGCTTGATCTGGTCGCGGACGCTCAGCCCGCCTTCGTGGCCCTTTGCCTGTGCCATCATCCCGTCCCGTCCGCCGGGCCCGAGGAGAGCGGACCGTTGAAGTTGGGCACCGCCTGGGTGTAGCAGGGCACGAGCGTCTGGTAGGAGGGCTCTTCGGCCGGATAGGCCGGCCGCGTGCCCAGCGGGGTCAGCGGCGAGCGCCCGAGCAGGCGCTGGCCGCTGAGCTTGGTGCCGAGGATCGACGTGGGCTGCGAGCGCAGCGTTTGCCCGCTGTTGCCGACCAGCAGTTTGGCCATCGCGCCGTTGCCGTCAAAGCTCTGGCCTATGCCCGACAACCCCACCAGGCTGTACCAGAACTCCTTGTAGTCTTCGACGCCCGAGGTGGCCGCGCCGTCCTGGAGCTTCGTGTTCCCGGCCGGGAAGATCACTTTGGTCAGGCATTTGTTCAACAGGTCCGTCTGGCGGTAGACCTGCGTCTGTGCGCCGAACAGATGCGCCACCGACGGCAGCGCTTCCGCGAGGCCTTTGGCCACGCCGCCGAGCTCGCTCGGCCCGAGCGACGCCTTCACCTGTTCGATCCACGGCAGCGCCGCCGCGACCGTTCGCGGAATCGCCCTGATACCCGGGAGGATGTCGCGCGCGAACGTCCGCGTGGGTGGGCCGGAGGCGTTCAGGGAGGCCAGGCCCCTGTCGATGTTGCGCAGCGAGCTGGGCAGCTCGGCGACCGTGGCGCGCAGGCTCGAGGACTGCGCTGCGAAGGAGGCGAAGAAGGTGTTGAAGTTGCCGATCAGTTCTCCCAGCTGCTGCTCGTGGACGTTGAGGGCGGCCGTCACCCTGCCGACGCCCGCGATCAGCTTGGAGAGGTCGTGCGGTTCGGTGCCCCCGAGCGCCTGGCCGATGACCGCGCCGCCGCGCAGCGAGGAGGGCGAGCGTTGGTAGGTCTGATTGAGCGCCTGGGCGGCGTTGATGCCCCGCACTTCCGCTTCCTGTTCGGCGTCTTCCGCCGCGTTCGGCTTGTGCGTCAGCGCTTCGCCGTAGTTGATCAGGAAGTGCTGCAGGTTGGTGCGGGTGTCGCTGTTCAGCGCGTCCAGCACCTGGTCGAGCTGCACCGGGTCGGAGGTCTGCGTGATCGGGATGGTGTGGCCCGAGGAGACCGTCTTGGCCGACGGGCTGCCGGGCTGCAGTTCGATGAACCAGTTGCCTTCCAGGAATATCCGCGGACGGATCTTCAGCGTCGCGTCGGAGTGGATCGGCAGGCCGCGCGATTCGATTTCCATCGTCACCAGGCCCGCCTGGCCCTGGCGCTGGATCGAGCTGACCTTGCCGACGTTCACGCCCGCGATGCGCACGGGGGACTTGGTGTGGACGTTGACCGCCGTGGCGAACTCCGCCTTCAGCTTGAAGCCGTGTTTGAACGGGATGTGCTTAGTGAAGCCGAAGAAGGCGAGCAGCGCGACGATCATTACGACCACGATCCCCGTGCGCACCGGCTTGGCGTGCTGCAGGTCGACGACCGGCACTTCGTCGTGGCGGCGCCGCCAGCGCGGGCGGCTCATTTGCTCGTCCCCTTGCTCAGGCCGAGCGCTTTGAGCGTGGCGGCTGGGTACTTTTCGCCGAACAGGTTGTTTTCGCGGCTGGTGATTTCACGGTTCTTCGACACCGAGGCGGCGGCGGCGTTGCCGATCACGGCCTGGCCGGGAAGGTAGGTCTCGTTGCCCGCTTCGCACAGCTGCGCCTGTCCCGGTCCCGCGACGTTCGGGTAGGGGTTGGCGTGGACGTGGTCGTTGTCGAGCACCGCCGTGCTGCCTTTTTCGAGCGGTTCGGTGGAGGGCCCGTTGGCCGGTGCCGCGGACGGGTAGCCCTCGTTGTTGGGGCCCGTCGGGGAGAGCACGAATCCGGCGCGTCCGAGCGTGCCCACGCCGACGTTCTCCGACTGCAGGTTGGCGACGTTGCGGAAGGCGAGCGTCCAGTAGTTGCAGACGGCCTGCGAGGGCACGATCCCGGCGAGCAGCGGATTGCCGACCTGGAGCGTCTGCGTGAAGTCTTCCAGCCCGACCGTCACCACCGGGTTTTCGGCGAACGCCTGGAACGCCTGTGAGGATTCGGCCAGACGCGTGTTCAGCGCGGTGGCGGCGCTCAGGTTGACGGCGCCTTCGGCGACGGCGTGCCCGAGCGACGGGGCCACCGTCCGCAGCGCACTGGCGCTCGGGCGCAGCAGGTGCATGAGCTCGGTGGCCTTTTCCAGGAACGGCGCCTCGTAGGGGAGCGAGTGGGTCGCCTGCTCCAGCGACGCCGGGCCGCCCTCGGTGGCCGCTTCCAGCGAGCGCGTGACCGACGCGAAGGCCGAGAAGAAGGTATCCAACTCGCGCCAGCCGGCCGCGTTGGCATCGGCCACGGCGGCCGTCTGCGAGGACGCCCGGTCGAGCGCCACGAACAGCTCGCGCAGCCCCGTGGAGGGCCGTGCGAGGTTGTGCAGCACGGGCACCGCGTTGGTCACCAGCGGACGAAGCTCGGCGATCGTGTTGTTGAGCCCGAGGCCACGGCCGGCGAGGCCGTCGCCGAAGTTGTTGGTGTTCTGCTTGATCGCCGTCCTGGTGTTGTGGTCGAACATGTTGAAGAGCTGGTCGATGTCCACCGGTTCGCGCGCCTGGGTGACGGGGATCGCCTGTCCCGCCTTGAGCGTCTGGCTGGAGGTGCCCTTTTCCAGCTCGAGGTACTTCAGGCCGATCGCCGAGACCGACTGCACGATCGCCTTCGTGTCCGCCGGAAGCGGTTCCACTTTCTTTTCGAGTTTGAGGTTGGCGATCGCCGTGAGCCGCCCGGTCCGCGGATCCTCGTGCGGCGTCAGCGAGCTGACCACGCCCACGCGCGTACCCCCGATCCGCACCTGGTTGGAGGGCTGCAGGCCCGAGGCCTGCGGCAGCGTCACCTTGATGTTGTAGGTCGGCACGAACGGGAGCCCGTTGTTGGCGTTGTAGGACAGGAACACCGCCACCAGCGCGATCAGCGT
Source organism: Solirubrobacteraceae bacterium (assembly GCA_036743695.1). Classification (GTDB taxonomy): domain Bacteria; phylum Actinomycetota; class Thermoleophilia; order Solirubrobacterales; family Solirubrobacteraceae; genus Palsa-744. The sequence goes on from DAINPC010000012.1 coordinate 11,936, forward strand.
GGTGACGGCGCCGATCAGCAGCGGGCTGGCGGCCAGGGAGTTGCGGCGGCGGCGATCCATCAGGGCGTCTCCAAGGGGTCGCAGCTGAGCAGTTCTCCGTCGATGAACGGCGCGGAGCCATCCGCGGCCGGCTGCGTGGCGGCGCCGGGGCAGCGGCGCAGCTGCCCGGACTTCAGGCCTTCCAGCGACTGCTGCGAGCTGACCGGCGTGAGTGTGTTTTTGGAGCCGAGCTTGAAGTCCGGCAGGATCGGGCTCACGCGCGCGTAGTGGCCGTTGGCGTCGTAGTAGGAGGCCGCCTGGCCGAAGGTGCGCAGGGTGCCCGCGAGATCCGGGGCGTAGGGACCGAAGAAGGCCGTGATCGGAACCGATTCCTGCAGCGCCGTGACCGTGCTCGGCGAGCTGGTGGACAGCGTTTGCGCGAGCGCGGGGAGCGCGCGCACGAGGTCCGTGAGGTCGTTGCTGGCCCCGGGCCGGTTGAACGCCGTGTTGAGGTTGCGCACCGCGGGCGTCGCCGTGCTCAGCAGCGGACGCAGGCGTTCGAGCAACGCGATCAGCGGCTTGGTGGTCGGCTTGGAGGTGTCCACGAGCCGTTTGAGCGCCCCGAGCGTCGGGGGCAGTTCGGCGAACGTGCGGTTGCCCTGGCGCAGCGTGATGGGCAGCTGGCGCAGGCCCTGTGCGAGCTGCGTCTGCTGGGAGCCGATCGCGGTGAACGTCTTGTTGGCGTTTTCGATCAGGTCCGTGAGCTGTTCCTTGCGCGCCCCGATCGTCGTCACCGCCTTGGCCGTTTCCACCAGAAAGCTCGTGAGCGTCGGCTGGTCGCGGACCAGCTCGGAGAAGAAGTGGTCGGTCGAGGTCAGGAACGGCGCGAAGTATTCGGTCGAGCGCCCGAAGTCCTTGCCCGCCCCGGCGTACTGTTCGGCGCTCCCCTGGATGAAGCCCTGCAGGCCCTTGCGGGTCTTGGGGTCGAGCGTGTTGAACAGCTGGTCGAGATCGACGACTTCGCGGGTGGCGCTCGCCGGCAGCGTCGCGCCCGCCGCCAACGCCGGCTTGTTGTTGGGTCCGGGCGTCAGCGCGATGTAGCGGTTGGCCACGCTGGAGAGCGAGGGCACCCTCACTTCGGTGACCGTGCCTTCGTGCAGCGGGGTCAGCGAGGAGTCGACGTGGATCGTGATCCGCGCCGTGAAGTTGTGGGTCAGCGCGATGTCGGTGACGATCCCCACCGGCACGCCGCCGACCTGAACCTGGTCCCCCCTGACGAGCGAGCCCGCTTCCTTGAATTCCAGCTGGTAGCTCGCTCCGCTGCCGCCGCCGAACGCAAGGTAGGCGACGATCAGCACGACCAGCGCGAGCGCACCGACGGCGATGATCCGGCCGCGCCCTGAGCGCGGCGAGCGCACGCGCGCGCCCGAACGCGGCGTGCGCGGCGGAGGAGGCGTGGCAGCCGGCGGGCTGGGGGGGCTAGCCGTTGCCACTGGCGCCCCCTACGCTGCCGGCGGACGCGCCGGGCTTGTCGGGGATGGCCGCCGCCGAGGGTCCGCGCCCGACTGTCGGATCGGGGATCTCGCCCAGACGCGAGGTCAGCTTGATCCACTCGCTCGGCGAGAGCGCCGCGGCGAGGCCGGCCGCGCGCACCGCGGCGGCGCCCTGCTCGCTGAACGCCACGCGAATCGCCGCGCGCGCGTTGTGGCTGGTGATCGCCACGGCCGTGCCCGGGTAGCTCAGGAGGCTGAGGATCCGGCTCGGCCGGGTCAGGCCCTGGAGCGTGAGGAGCTTGCGCACGGTGGTGTCCGCGATCGAGCCCTGCCCCTGGTGCCCGGCGATCGGGACGCCGTTGACGGCGGTGATGCTCACCGTGTCGCTGCTGGCGCTCGCGGTGATCACCGCCGCCGTCGAGGCGCTGCACCGCAGCCCCGCGACGGTCGGCTTCAGGCCGGAGACGGACAGGTACTCGAGCAACGCCAGCACGCGCTTGTCCACCCTGCCCGCCTGCACGTCCTCACGCCCGCAGCGGGCGAGCCGGATGCCGCCGTCGTGCAGGACCTGCGGCTCCAGCTGCTGCTTGGACTCGAGCAGCACCTGTCCGATCGTGGGCGAGGTCGCCAGGAACGGGTTCTCGCCCTTGGCCCTGAAGATCGAGGTGTTCTCGAGCGCCACCCAGCCGTCGAGGATCGGCTTCGGATCGATCAGCGGGGCGCCCACGCCGGCGGGGCGGATCTGGAACAGGATGTGCGCCTGCCCGTCGCCCGTCGGCGAGCCTATGGAGGCGGCCGCGCCGATGTGGCCGAGGACCGTCCCCGCGATCACCTGCGCGCCCGCGCGCAGCGGATGCAGGTAGACGTCGTTGGGGCCTTCGCGGAAGACCTTCACCTTCGCCGGCTGTGGCGGCGGCGCGATCGGCGGCGCGGCCGCCGGGGTGGGCGCGGACGTGCTCGGAGCCGATTCCAGACCGGCCGCCGCGCCCAGCGCCAGGCCCGAGACGGTGGCGCCTTCGGAGACGGGCGAGCGCGGCTGTGCACCCGCCGTCGCGGGTCCGCTCGGGAGCGGTTCGCGCGTGGCGCCCGGCTGCGAGATCCTTCTGCTCACGGCCGTGTGCACATGCGGCTCCAGCACCGGGTAGACGGACGCCACGTCCCCCAGCTGCGCGTAGGTGTAGGTGTTGCCGAAGGCGTCGCGCAGCCTGACGAACCGCCCGAGCGAGGCCGACTGTCCGATCTGGACGATCTCGCCGTCCTGCACCGCGATCAGCGGCGCCCCCGCCTGCGCGTCGATGGTCGTGCCGGCGAGCGGCTGCGGCGCGCCGGATGCGCCCGCGGAGACCGTCGGGAAGCCGTCGCTGAAGTGCGAGGCCGCGTGCACCGGGAAGTGGGCCTCCGTGAGCCCGGTGATCGCGCCCAGCAGTTCCGAGGGGGTGCCGCCGAGCAGCTCGGCGCGCAGCATGACCGAGTCCACGTACGCCTGCGAGTGGTTGTAGGAGAAGATGCTCGCCTTGATGTTGGCGTCGCCTCCCGCCGCCCGCAGGTACCTGGCCGCGGCGAAGATCGCATCGGCCGGGTTGTAGGGGTCCTTGAAGCCGTCGCCGTTGGCGTCCACCCCGTACTGCGCCCACGAGGAGGGCAGGAACTGCATCCACCCCTCAGCGCCTGCGCTGGAGACGCTCAGGTCGCGTCCGTAGTCGGTCTCGACCTCGTTGATCGCTGCCAGCACCTGCCAGGGGATCCCGTACGCCGTGCCCGCCGCCTGGTAGATCGGCAGCAGGAACGGCGGGGTGCGGAAGCTTTCGATGAAGAAGCCCGGCACGCCCGCGATCGAGGACTGCAGCGCGAGCGGCAGCGACGGCGTCAGCGCCGACGGCGAGAGCGCATTTCGCTTGGCGCGCACCGTCGAGGAGGAGCCTTCGCCCGTGCCCGTCTTCGCGCCTTCGCCCGCCGCCTTGGAGCTCGCAGGCCCGCGGGAGGCGTGCGAGCGGCTGGCGGGGCTGCTCCCCTGCGAGAGCTGGGCCTGGACCTGCGGCGCCGCCGGTTCCGCCGCGGTGGTGCTCGGCGCCGGGGCCGGCTGGGCGGCCGTGCCGGTGGTCGTCCCGGGCGCTTCGGATTCGGCGGGGGCGCCTGACGCCGGGGCGCCCGCGCCTTCCGCCGGGGCGCTGGTCGTCGTCGTCGCAGCCGGTTCGGCCGCGAGCGTCGTTGCGGGCACGCTCAACGCCGCGGCGAGCAGCAGCGCGCAGAGCAGTTGCCGGGGTCGGGGTCGGGGTCGGGGCGCTCGGGTCATGGTGTCGGTCAGTTGCCCAGGAGGTAGTTGAGGAGCAGGCCGCCCGCCCCGGAGCCTTCGGCTTCGGGGGAGTAGTAGGTGGTGCCGGCCGTGGAGCCGCCCACCGGATGGGCGCTCGGGGTCGAGCTCCCGCCGACGCCCGCCAGTTCGCGCGCCGTCGGCGCCGAGCCGGGGTATTTCGCCAGCGCCTGCGCGGGCGTGGCGCCTTTGAGCACGGCGAGCGTGCGCGCCATGATCAGGCCCGTGGGTTCGCTCGTGGACGAGGCTTTGGCGGCGGAGCCGGTGCTGAAGATCTTGCGCTTGCAGCCTGCGTTCGCTTCTTTGGTGAAGTATTTGAGGCAGAGCGTGCCCACGCCTTCGGCGCGCAGGAAGTGGCCGAGCGAGTCATAGCCGTTGGCCGCGCCCGCGCCCAGGAAGATGAAGTCGAGCAGGCGCTCCAGGCCGCCCGTTTCGCGCAGGCTGCCGAGCAGGCTGGCGAGGTTCCCGGCGAACGGCTGCGCCGCGCTGCCGAACGTCTTCAGGCGCCCGAGCAGGGGTTTGGTGGCAGCGAGCGCGGGGCCCGTGACTTTGGCCGTATTGCCCAGGCTCTGGAAGAACGTGGAGGAGCTGTTCGAGAACGCCGGCAGGCTCGTGAACGCCTTGTCGATCGCCGGTGCCGCCTTCCCCAGGTTGGTGAACACCGGGGTGGTCTGTTCGGCGAAGCGACCGAGGCGTTCCATCGCCGGCCCGAGCTGGCGCAGGAACGGCGGGAGGTCCTGGAGGTTGCGGGCGAGCGCGCCACGGTGCGCGGCCGTGGCCTGCGCCACCTTGTTGCTCTGCACGATGAAGTCCGCGACCTGCTGGCGGACCCGCGCGAACGGGGCCAGGGCCTTGTCCGAGTCAACGGCCAGTCTCGCCAGGACGGTGTTCTCGCTCGCCAGGATCGCCAGCACCCGGTCGAGTTCCTGCAGCGCGGGATTGGCGCGGCGGATGACCGCGCTGAGGTCGCTGCCGCGACCGGCCAGGCCCGCGCCGAGCTCGTTGATGATGATCGTCAGACGCTGGCGTTCGGGCAGGCGGCTGATGTCGCCGAGCAGGTCCACGTCAACCGGGCTGTGGTTGTTCTGGACGGGCAGCAGCCGCTCGCCTTCGCCTTCCTGGCCCTTGCCGATCTTGCCCAGGGGCGGCGGCAGCGGGGTGCCATCCACGCGCGGCTGGGTGGGCAGGCAGTCCACGTACTTCTCGCCGATCAGCGCCTGCGGGCGCACCGTGCAGCTGGCGTCCACGCGAAAGTCCTGGAAGCCCGTGTTTTCGATGTGCAGCACGACCGCCGCCTTGGCCTGCGCGGTGGGGGTGACCGTGCCGACCGTGCCGACCTTGGCCCCGTCGATCTTCACGTCCTCGCCGGAGATGAGGTTGCCGGCGTCGTCGAAGATCGCGCGGACCGTGTAGCCGCCGTTGGACCCGCCCGCCGAGGTCGCCAGGAGCACCGCGGCCGCGAGCACCGCGGCCGCGAGCGCCACGACACAGGCGCCACCGGCAACACCGGCCGCCCATCTCCTCAGCCCGACGGTCTCCTTCCTCACCCCGATCCTTCCTTGCCGTTCACAACGAGTCGGGCGACCCCACCGTTAGGCGAGGTCGCCCGTCCCACTCTGCTCCTCTCGAGCTTACGCCGTCCCGGACGTGAGCTCCTCCTCGCCGCCTACTTCCTCGGGCACGGCGCCTTGTAGAGCTTTGTCACGGTCTGTTCGGTCAGGCCTCCGAGTCCGGCGAAGACCAGTTCTGTCTTCACCGGGAAGCCGCCCTTCGGGCACTTCTTCGGCATCGTGCCGTAGTAGGTCGTCTTGTTGCCCTTCTTGATGGCCGAGCCGACCTTCACGTCGATCGAAGCGGTCGATCCGTCAGGAGCGCCGGGGACCGTTTCGATCAGCGGCACGTGGCTCACGAACTTCGGGCCGAAGCCGCCGCTGCCGTTCAGGTTGGTGTATTTGCCGGTCGAGACGATTTCGATCGACGCCGGCGTGTGGCCGAGGACGAGGAAGTTCAGTCCGCCGCCTTCCGCGTAGAACGATTCGATGCTCACTTGCTCGGGAACTCGTTCGTTGCCGAAGACGACGAAACCGTGAGCTACGCCGTTCGGCCCGCCCGAGGATTTCTTCGGGCACTTGGTCGGTTCCTTTTCTTCGACGACGATTTTCGTCGAACAGCTGGGGAAGCTCGACGGATTCAGCTTGACGCCCTTGGGCAGGTAGACGTTGATGCCGATCAACGGAGGCGAGTAGCCGCCGTATTCGGTCCCCGAGATCGTGTATTTGGCCTCGAAGGCGGCGCCGGCACCGAGAATGTTGCCCGTGTGCGGGAACCCGGGGATCGGGACGGCCTTCGCTTCGAACTTCACGGTCGGCGTTGCTGATGCTGTACCCGACAGCGCCAGCACGGCGAGGCCCAGTACGGCAAGACAGGTGGATGCTCTGCGCATCAGTTTCTCTCCTCTTTTGATGGACAGGTCCGCCTCGATCCGGGTAGCTCCGGAGCCATGCCGGTCCGGCGACTCGAGATCTCCGCCAACACAGACGGAGAACAGTGGCGACTTCTCTAACAACCTTATCCGGCTCAGGCGATGCGTTCAAGTTGGAACCTACGCCCGAGGCCGATCCTCGTTGCCTTACCCGGCGCGTCGCGAGACGAAACCGGACGGCATGTCACGAATGCCCCCGACCACCCGAACCATCAGGCTCAACTAGACCCTCATGTATGGCTTTGCTCGGACAGCGCCGGCTGGCTCATGCCCGAGTGGCGGACAGCTCGAGCTGACTTCCGTCGAAGCGCACCCCCACCGGCTCCAGGAGGACCTGCCTGGGCCCCGCCTCGACCTGCCCGGCGACCAGTGCCTCCAGGCCCAGGCGCTGCGCGATCCGCACCGCCCGCTCGCCCTCCCCGGCCGCGCAGTAGAGCGCGTAGCCCGCTCCCATGTTGAACGTCGAGTAGGCCGCGGGCGCGTCCAGGCCCGCCTGCTCCACGAGGAAGTCGAGCACGGCCGGCACCGCCGGCAGCCGCTCGATCCGGTAGCTGAGCGCGCGCGGCGGGCGCATCAGCTTCAGCAGGCCGTGGCCGGTCACATGGCTGATGTAGGTCAGGCCCACGTCCGCCTCCAGCAGCGCGGCAACCAGCCCGACGTACATCACCGACGGCTCCAGCAGGGCCTCGCCCAGCGTGCCCGCGCCGCCGGGCAGCTCGGTGGCATAGCCGCGGTCCAGGCGTCCGGCGACCAGGCGCGCCAGCGAGGCGCCGTTGGCGTGCAACCCGCTGGAGGCCACCAGCACGATCTCGTCGCCGGGGCCGAGCTGCTCGCCCAGCAGCGGCGCGCGCCCCTCCGGAACCACGCCCACGGCCGCGCCCGCCAACTCGATGTCCTTCTCCTCAAGCAGTCCCGGCAGCGACGGGGACTCGCCGCCGCCCCACACGCAGCCCGCGTCCGCGCACGCCCGGCGCCAGCCCTCCAGCAGCGCCGCCGTGCGGTCGTGCTGGAGATACCACTCGGAGGCGCCGGTGGCGAAGTACGCGTTGACCACCAGCGGCAGGGCGCCCACGCAGCAGAGGTCGTTGAGGATCGCCGCCACCGTGTCGTAGGCGACGTCAGCGAAGCGGTCGATGCCCTGGCCCTCCAGCACGTGACGCGCGACGATCGACTTCGTGCCGAGGCCCTCCACCACGAACGCGAACGCCTGCCCGCCCAGCTCGAACACGAATGCGGGCTCGCCCCTGGAGGCGTCGAGCGCCCGCCCGCCCCTCCCCGCCAGCAGCGAGGAGGTGGACAGGGCCTTGGCCATCGCCAGCCGCTTGCCCGCGTCGAGCGCGTCGTAGTCCACCCCGGCAGCGCGGTAGCTGGCGCCTTGTTGGCTCATCAGCGATGATCCTAAGCCCATTGCCGTCACCGAGGAGGACCGATGGACTTCGAGTCGAGCCCGCGCTGCATCGAATACAAGGAGCGCCTTACCGCCTTCATGGATGAGCACGTCTATCCCGCGGAGGCGCCCTACGAGCGGCAGCTGCGCGAGTCCGGCGACCCCCACCATCAACCGGCGGTCATGGAGGAGCTGAAGAGGAGAGCGCGCGAGGCCGGCCTGTGGAACATGTTCCTGCCGGACGCCGAGCACGGCGCCGGGCTGTCCAACAGCGACTACGCGCCCCTTGCGGAGATCCTCGGGCGCTCGCAGATCGCCTCGGAGGCCTGCAACTGCTCGGCGCCGGACACGGGCAACATGGAGGTCCTGCACCAGTTCGCCACTCCCGATCAGAAGGACCGCTGGCTTGCCCCGCTGCTCGACGGCGAGATCCGCTCGGCGTTCGCCATGACCGAGCCCGACGTCGCCAGCTCCGACGCCACCAACATCGCCATGCGCATCGAGCGCAACGGCGAGGACTACGTGCTCAACGGGCGCAAGTGGTGGACCTCCGGCGCCATGCACCCCCACTGCCGGATCATGATCGTGATGGGCAAGACACGGACCGACGGGCCCAGGCACAAGCAGCAGAGCATGATCCTGGTGCCGCTCGACACCCCCGGGGTGACCGTCGTGCGCAACCTGTCCGTGTTCGGCTACGACGACCAGGAGGGCCACGCGGAAGTTGACTTCGCCGACGTGCGCGTGCCAGCGTCCAACCTGATCGCCGGCGAGGGCGACGGCTTCATGATCGCCCAGGCGCGGCTCGGCCCGGGACGCATCCACCACTGCATGCGCGCCCTCGGCTCGGCCGAGCGGGCGCTGGAGGCGATGTGCAAGCGCGCCGTCTCGCGCGTGACCTTCGGCCAGCCGCTCGCCATGCGCGGCAACGTCCAGGATTGGATCGCCGAGTCGCGCATCGAAATCGAGATGGCGCGGCTGCTGACGCTGAAGGCGGCCTGGATGATGGACACCGTCGGCAACCGCCAGGCGCGCACGGAGATCGCCGCCATCAAGGTCGCCGCGCCCAACGTCGCACTGAAGGTGGTCGATCGGGCGATCCAGGTCCACGGCGGAGCGGGCGTCTCCGACGACTTCTCACTCGCCTCCGCCTACGCGCACCTGCGCACGCTGCGGCTCGCCGACGGCCCCGACGAGGTCCACAAGCTCTCGATCGCGCGGCGCGAGCTGGCGCCCTACGTGCCCCGCGAGGAGTAGGCGCTCGCGCGGGATCGCGCGGCTCCGTGGGTAGGAGTTGGCGAGAAC
>DAINPC010000013.1:0-17184 GCA_036743695.1 Solirubrobacteraceae bacterium
AGGTGCGGCTGTGGGGGAGGCTGTGGGGGGCATGCCATCTGTTTCGTCCGCGCACCTTTGTGGACGTTTGAGGCCTGAAGCGCAAGGAAGGCGCGGGCAGCCGCGCGCCGATCGCGCCGGCAGCTCGGACCGCTCGCGATCGGAGCTCCCGTCGCCGCGGGCCGGCCGATTCCTTCGCCGGCGCCCTCGATCTTGGAAGAGGGCCCTGCCTGTGGGGGCGCAGCCTGGAAGCTGCCCCTCAAACGCGCAGAGATGCAAGCATTCCTGCACATATCGACGCAAACTGGACAATCCACCCATCTCTCCGCTACGCTACGCAAACCTACTCAAGGATGACTGCCGTCCCGCGGATGGAGACAAAGGGCGACGGTGTCTATCGCCTAGCGAAGGGAGTAACCATGGACTGGCGTGGAAACTAAGTCGTAGTAGTGCGAAGCAGCGAGGACGCCGTCCCGAGCCGGACGGCGTCTCGCGTATCGGAGGGAGGACCGCGCCGCGGTTCATCATTGCGGCAGCCGGTGTCTATGGCCTGTCGCCAGGCGCGGGCTGCGCCAACGTTCGAGCACGCTGCTCGAACGAGAGCTCGGCCTCAAAGTCGGCCCTGTTGGGGTCGAAGGCGTCGTTTTCCCGTTCGACCATTGAAATGAAGCTGTTGACCAGGTCGGCGTCCAGCTGGCGCCCTGCGACTCTTCGCAGCTCCGAAATGGCGTCCTGATGGGTCATCGGCGAGCGATAGGTTTCGCGCGCGGTGAGCGTGTCGAAGGTCGAGCACACAGCCACGATGCGGGACGCCAGAGGGATCTCGTTGCCGATCAAGCCCGCCGGGTAGCCGTGCCCGTCAATGTGCTCGTGGTGGTAGAGGATCGCGTCGGCGATGGGGCCGTAGCCGTCGAGTCTGCCGACGAGCGTGGCGCCCTCCTGTGGATGGCGCCGGATCACGGCCCAGTCATCGTCGGACAGGATCTCGGCGCCCAGGATACGGTCAGGGAGGGCGAACTTGCCTATGTCGTGCAGGAGTCCAGCGGTATGCACGAGATCTTGTTCGGCCTCGTCGCAGCCAACCTCGCGCGCCAGCATGCGCGCGTAGTGCGCGACCGCCGCCGCGTGGCGCGCTGTAGTCCTGTCCCGTAGCGCGAGCGTCTCCACGAGCGTTGTGAGTACGCCGAGCTGGAGCGTCGCCAGCCGGCGGGCATGGGCGGTCACCTGCTGAGCACGATCCTCCGAGCGTGCCAACGCCACCCCGAGGTACTGGAAGATCAGGATCACCGCGACGACACCGACGAGCATCGGGTAGCCGAGGTTGGTGTAGGCGACGGCGAGAATCGCCGCGAGGGGGCCCGCCGCGAGCTGACCCGGAAGCACGGGCAGGAGGAGGCTCCGCACCTGCCCGAGAATCGACCTGTCGCGGAGAACGCGCTGCTGGATCGCGATCAGCATGAAGTTCAGGAGGTTCGTCACGACGAAGATGCCGAACACGATCGCCGCGAAGCTCACGCTGCGGACGGCTGCCTGGTTGCGGGCGAGGTGGACATCTCCCACCAGCGCCTGGGTCAGGACACCTCCGAGGACCAGGAAGCCGACGTAGGTCGCCATGTTCGAGAGCCAGACGCCGGCCGGCCGCGGGTTGGTCGGAGAGTCGAGTATCAGCACGACCGCTCCGAACGCGGCTGCGGGAACAGGTCCCAGCAGGGTCATCACGAGCACCAGCGCCACGAACGAGGCAGACAGATTCTGGCCACCCATTCTTACCGTGAGGCGATCGCTCGCCAGCGTCATCGCCATCAGGAGGACGGCGAGCTGCGGGGGGTGCCATTCGTCGGCCCGTGCGTTGAGCACGGCAAAGAGCACAGCCCCGCCGAGCACCAGGCATTGGCTGGCAAGATAGAGGCGGACTTTGAGCGTTGTGTTCACCGCGGCGCGACCATAAGAGGACCTCATGGTCCTTAACGGCATACATCGCGTCGCACTTAAGGGGCTGAGGGGCTGGAGCGGCGAAGCGTCCGAGGCGATCTCGAGCTCTGAGTTCCACATCTCGACCCCGGCTGGCGCGTGCGCCATGGTGGCGAGGCTGCGCGACCGCTAGGTGGACACGCTCGAGCTGGCCTGCGTGGCGTGCACGCCCAGGCCGCGAGCAGACAGGCGGAAGAAGGCGACGGTGGCAAAGGACGCGAGGATCCCCGCCACGAGCATCGCGACGCGCGGCGAGCTGAGCTGAGCGAGCGTGCCTCCCAGCACGAACCCGACCGCTGGGCATAGCGCGTTCATCGACTGAACCGCGCTCATCAGGCGGGCGTGCAGGGCCTCTGGCGTGAGACTCTGCACGGCGCTGTAGAGCGAAGCCCACTGGACGCCGTTTCCGACGCCCCCGACGAGCGCCGCGACGCACGCGAGCGCCAGCGTCGGCGCCGCGGCCCAGCCCAGGTAGGACAGGCCGACCAGCAGTGTTCCGCCTGTGAGCATCGGCCCCAAAGGACGACGCACCCAGCGGGCGAAGAGGACTCCTCCGGTGACCATGCCTGCGCCCCAGACGCCCACGAGCACCCCGAATCCGCGGTCGCCGGCGTGCAGCGTCGCCTTGGCGTACAGCACCTCGACGGGCTCCACAGACGTGAAGAACACGATCGCGATCGCCTCGGTGATCAGCAGCGCGCGCAGGCGCGGCACGGCCCGCAGATGCTCGCGAGCTTCCATCAGTCGCGCGCGCACGGATTGACCGCCGGCTTCAGCCTCCGCCTGCGAGCGTACGCCGTAGAGGAGGATGGCGCTGGCGAGGAAGGATCCCGCGTCGATCAGGAGTGCGGTGGCGCTGCCAGCCGCGGATACGACTAGACCCGCGATGGCTGGTCCCGCTGTTACCGTCAGGGAGAACGCGATATTGAGCGCCGCGTTGGCTTCTCGTTGCTCCAGCTCCCTGTTCTCTTTCTCGCTCTCCGTGTCCAGTACAGCCGACGAGGCGCGATCAGCGGGCTCCGCTCGTGCCGCGGCGGCGCGCAGCAGCGCGCTCGCTGCCAACGTGGCCGTCCCGTCCAAGGTGACGAGCAGGAGGATCGCAGGCAGCGAGAAGTGCGTCACGAACAACGCAAGTAGCGCGGCCAAGGTCGCCTGCGTCAGATATAGGCGGCTCAGCACGCCGCGCTGCGGCGAGGCCTCCAGGCGCGCCACGAGCACCGGTACGAGCAGGGCCGGCAGCAGCCGCCCGGACAGGAACAGGCCGGTGACGGCGATGGCGCTGCCCGTGTGGTCGTATACGCCGAGTGCCAGCGCCACATACCCGAACCACGTCCCCAGTTCGTTGACCGTGTAGCCGAGAAGGATCCTTCGCAGGCGGTGTGACCGGAGTCCGAATGCCACGCGGCCACGCTATCGACTGCGCGCGACGTGATCGACGGGTGTTGCCGCACGCGGGGCTGAAGCTTGCCGTGGTCTTCCCACTATGAGCACGACGTCTTCTCGTCCGCATGCGGCCATCGGTCTTCCCAAGTCGCTACGGTGCTGTGTGATGGAGGCTGGCACGGCAGGCGTGACTCGACCGATCACAGTGATCATCGCCGACGACCACACGGTCGTCCGCGACGGCGTACGCGCGGTCCTGCAGAGGGAGGCGGGCGAGTTCGAGGTGGTGGGCGAAGCCGCGGACATCCCGTCGCTGATCCGCGAAGTGCGCGAGCACAAGCCCGACCTGCTGACCCTCGACCTGACGATGCCGGGAGGCTCCAGCCTGGGAGCGCTGCCCGCCTGCTTCATCGCTCATCCGACGCTCGCCGTGGCGATCCTGACCATGCGCGAGGATCCCGAGTACGCGCGCCAGGCCCTGCGGGCGGGGGCGCGCAGCTATGTGCTCAAGGAGGCAGAGCCCGCGGAGCTGCTGCAGGCCTTCCGCCTGGCGGTGGCCGGCGGCAATTACCTGCACCCGCGGCTGGGCGCGTTGATGGCCACCGGCGAGGACAACGCGACCGACGGTGTCGCCTTGAGCGAGCGCGAGCGCGAGGTGGTGAGGCTGATCGCCAACGGCTACACCAACCCGGAGATCGCCGAGAAGCTGAACGTCGCCGAGCGCACGGTCAAGACATACCGTGCACGCGCCATCGAGAAGCTCGGGTTCTCCTCGCGCGCCGAGATCACCGCCTACGTGCGGCGGATCGGCCTGGCCGACTGACGCGCGTCAAGCGCACGCACGAGCGCTGAAGCCGGACAGCCCCCCGGAGGGTCGCTACGGACGACCTGCGACGCTGGGACGACCGGCGATCGGGACCGTCAGGCGCACGACCGTCCCGCGGCCCGGCGCGGGACCGAGCTCCAGCTCTCCGCTGATCAGCTCCGCGCGCTCGCGCATCCCGCCCATCCCGAAACCGCCCTCCAGCCCGTCGCCGCGAGGACCGAGCCGTCCCGTGTCCGGAAGCCCCTTGCCGTCGTCCGTGACCGACGCGCGGAGCACCCCGTCGCGCTCGGTCACGCTGATCACGGCGCTGTTCGCCTGCGCGTGGCGGCTGACGTTGGTCAGCGCCTCCTGCACGATGCGATAGACCGTGCTCTCGAGCTCCGGGTCCAGGCGTCGCTCCTCGCCGCCATCGTCCCCGGCGGACTCGCGACCGAGATGGATCTCGGTGGTGACATCCAGACCGTCGATCGCCTGTGCGCGCCTGGCGAGCGCCTCCAGCGCGGCCGCCAGCCCGAGGTCGTCCAGCGCCGCCGGGCGAAGCTCCGTGATCAGGTGGCGCAGACCGTCGATCTCGTGGCCCAGGCCCTCGAGCACCGTGTCCACCGCCGCGCTCAGCGCCTGCCTGTCATCGAGGTCGCGTGCGTTTGCCAGCTGCAGGCGCAGCGCGCCGATGCCCTGGATGCTTTCGTCGTGGATCTCCCGCGCCCAGCGGGTGCGCTCGCGCTCGCGCGCCTCCATGCCGTAGCGCAGGCGTTCGATCTCAACCGAGCGCTCGGCCGCCAGCCGCTGCGCCACGCTGGTGGCGAACGCGCTCAACGCGTCCCTGTCGGGGCCGCGGAAGCTCCCGTCCGTGCGCAGCGCGATGATCAGCCCGCCGCCCTGGCCCTCCATGCTCAACGGCTCGACCAGCACCGAGCGCGCCTCCAGGCCCAGGTCGTGCAGCCACGCCGCCTCCTCGCCGCGCGGGCGGTCCAGCGCCACGGGCTTGCCCGCTAGGTACAATGCCCCCAGCGCGCTCCCTTGCACGGGCATGATCCGCACGCGCGGCGTTCCCGCACCGCTGGCGGCTGCCACGCGCAGCTCGCCCCGCTCCTCGATCACCACCAGCAGCGAGCCGGCATCCAGCAGCGCCAGCCCGCGGTCGGCCATCAGGCGCAGTAGCCACAACTCTGATCCGGAGAGCACGGAAAGGGATTATGACTGCGCGGGGCGAGGAACGGCAGGCGGCGCTCCACCGTGCGCGCGAGCGACCAAGCCGTCCGCCTGATCCTGTTCGGCCGGCCCGGGGTTCGCGCCCGCCGCCATGGTCTCCTGGCCATTGCTCCCGTACGAGGCCGCCCGTGTGCGCGCCAGCAGCTCCTCGCCGCTGGTCCCGTCGCGCCAGGCCGCCAGCCCGACCGCGACGCGCAGCGGCCTGCGCGCCCCTCCGGCTTCGACCTTGATCGTGCGCAGCCTGTCCAGCACGCGTCTGGCCACCATCTCTCCCCGCGGCCCATCCGCCCCCGGAAGCACGATCAGCAGCTCGTGATCGCTGGGCCGCCCGATCCGGTCGAAGCGGCGCAGCTCGTGCCGCAGCGCTCCCGCCACGTAGCCGAGCGTCTGCACGCGCAGCTCGCTGCCGTGCTCGCGCGCGATCTCATCGAGGTTCTCGATCACCACCAGCAGGCAGCTCAGCTCCGTGCCGTGCCGTTCAGCGCGGCTGATCTCGTCGTTCAGGCGCTCGCTGAGGGCGGGAGCGCCCAGCCACGCGACCCCGCCCGGAGGGCGCGGATTGGAGCGCGGATGGGGGTCGCTGGCAGCCATGCCGTATCCGACGAGTTTACGGGCGCTTCGGGTCCGTTCCTTGACCGGTGTCACGATTATGACCCTTTGCCATCCCTCTCGCGAGCATTGGGCGCCCGCGCCCACGCGAACCCGCCACGCGGCGCCCCGGCCGGGTCCGTCCCCGTGCGCTGGTACACCTGCTGGCATGCTCCAAGAGCTGCGCGTCGAGAATCTCCTCCTGATCGAGCAGGCGCATCTGCGCCTGGCGCCCGGGCTGAACGTGCTCACGGGCGAGACGGGGGCGGGCAAGACGGTGCTGGCGCATGCGCTGGATCTGCTGCTTGGAGGCCGCGCGCGAGCGGGGATCGTGCGCCCGGGGGCCGGCGAGGCGTATGTGGAGGGCGTGTTCGACCTCCCGGAGCAGCTCCGGATGCAGCTCGGCGAGCACCTCAGCCCGGACGCTGATGAGATCGTGCTGGCGCGCAGGGTGGGCGCGGACGGGCGCACCCGCGCCTACCTCAACGGCCGCTCGGCCACCGTCGGGGACCTGCGCGACATCGCCGCCGCGCTGCTGGCGTTCTACGGACAGCACGAGCACCGCAAGCTCACGCTGTCCGGGGCACAGCTGCAGATCCTCGACGGCCTCTGCGGGTCCGACCAGGCGGCGAGCCTGCGGGCGTGCGCGGAGGCGTTCGCCCGGACCCGGGCCCTGGAGGAGCGGCTGGAGAGGCTGCGCGAGCTCTCCTCCCAGCGCGAGCGCGAGCTGGATCTGCTCGAGTTCGAGCTGGGCGAGATCGACTCGCTGGCTCCGGAGGAGGCCGAGCACGAGCAGCTGCTGGGAGTGCGCGAGCGCTTGCGCAAGCTCGACGCGCTGCGCTCGGCCGCCGGCGCGACTGCGGAGGCGCTGGCGCCCGACGCGGCTGAGGTTGCGGGCGCGGCAGCGCTCCTGGCTGCTGCCGTGGCTGGACTGGACGCGATCGCCGGGGTGGATCCGGCGCTGGACGTCCTCGCCGAGCGCGCCCGTGCGCTGATCATCGAGTCCCAGGACCTGGCCGCGGAGCTGCGCGACTACTGCGAGCGCGGTGCGAGCCATCTCCCGGACGGCGTGCGGCTGGGATCGGAGCTGGGCGGCGAGCTGTCGCTGGACGGGATCGAAGAGCGCCTGGCGGCGATCGAGCGGCTCGTGCGCAAGCACGGCGGGAGCATCCGCGCGGTGCTCGACTTCGCGGTGGGGGCCCGCGCCCGCCGCGACGAGCTGGCCGGGGCGGAGGGGGCGCTCACGGAGAGCACAGCCGAGCTGCAGCGGGCGCGCGCCGCGCTCGATCGGCACGCCCAGGCGCTGCGTCGCGCGCGCCGCTCGGCCGCCAGGAGCTTCGCTCTCGCCGTCAGGGAGCAGCTGGCGTCGCTGGCGATGGCCGATGCGACGTTCGCGGTGGAGCTCGGCGAGCGCGAGCCCGGACCGTCGGGCGTCGATACGGTCGAGTTCCTGATCGCGCCCAATCCGGGCGTGCCAGCAGGCCCGCTGCGCGAGGTCGCCTCCGGCGGCGAGCTCTCGCGGGTGATGCTGGCGATCATGGGCGTGGCCAACGCCTCCGCGGCGGACGCCACGCTTGTGTTCGACGAGGTGGACGCGGGCATCGGCGGTCACACGGCGCGGGCGGTCGGCGCCCGCCTGCGTGAGCTGGCGGAGCGCAGACAGGTCCTGTGCATCACGCATCTGCCGCAGATCGCCTCGCTGGGCGCGCGCCACTTCTCGATCGTCAAGGACACCGCCGCGGACCCCACGCTGGCCACGGTCGTCCAGCTCGGCGAGGGCGAGGTGGTCAGCGAGCTGGTGCGGATGCTCGGGGCGGACGACGACGACAGCACCGCGCGCCGCCACGCGCGCGATCTGCGCCGCGCCGCCTGAGCGCGCGCAAAGGGTGCAACCGAGGCCGGCGGGCGTTACTCTCGCTGCGATGGCCGCAACGCGACCGAGCCCTTCGGGCTCACTGCAGCAGCCGGGCCCGTCGATCTCCGGAGCAGGGGACTCGCCCGTGCGCCCGGTGGCCGGCCCGGTGCGTCCCGGTCGGCGGACCAAGCTGCTGGTCAAGCACCTGATCCGCGGCGACATCGCGCTGATCGATCATCTCGACATCGATCGCGTCTCCGCCGAGGAGCTGATAGCGGCGGGAGCGGTGGCGGTCCTCAACTGCAAACCGTCATCCGGGGGCTCCTACCCGAACCTCGGTCCCCAGCTGCTGGTGGAAGCGGGCATCGTGCTGGTGGACCTGCCCGACGACTCGCTGTTCGGGGTGCTCTCCGACGGCGATCCGCTCACCGTCCAGAGCGCCGCACCGGTGCAGGGCCGGGCGAGCGCGGAGGTGCTGCGCAAGGGGGTGCTGGTGGCGCGCGGCGAGGTGCTGGACCTCGCGCGTGTGCGCGCTGAGACGGAGGCCAGGCGCAAGGAGGTGGGGGAGGCGCTGGAGCGCTTCGCCCACAACACCATCGAGCACATGCGCGAGGAGCGCGAGCTGCTGGCAGGCAGGATCCAGCTGCCGCGGTTCGCCACGGACTTCCGCGACCGCTCGACGCTGGTGGTCGTGCGCGGAGTGGGCCACCAGCGCGACCTGCGCGCGCTACGGCCGTTCATCCGCGACATGCGCCCGGTGATCGTGGCGGTTGACGGTGGCGCGGACGCCCTGCTGGAGGAGGGCCTGACTCCGGGCATGATCGTCGGGGACATGGACTCGGCCGGCGAGGCGGCGCTGCGCTGCGGCGCGGAGCTGGTGGTCCACTCCTATCCTGACGGGCGCGCGCCGGGACGCCACCGCCTGGAGGAGATGGGGCTGGCGTTCAAGCTGGTGCCCGCGCCAGGCACCAGCCAGGACGTGGCCATGCTGATCGCAGCGGAGAAGGGCGCGCGCCTGATCGTCTCGGTGGGCTCGCAGTTCAACCTGGTCGAGTTCCTCGACCGCAACCGCAAAGGCATGTCATCCACCTTCCTCACGCGCCTTCGCATCGGCGAGATCCTCGTGGACGCAAAGGGCGTCAGCCGCCTCTACCAACCCCGACCGGGCCTCACCCCGCTGCTGGTGGTGATCGCCGCGGGCATGATCGCCATGATCGCCGTCGTGTGGCTCACCCCGGCGCTGCGCGACGTCGCGGAACTGCTCTGGCTCAAACTCCAGACGCTCCTCGGCGCCGGCGGCTGACGCGCCGGGCGCCTGTCCCCGACGATGTTCGACTATCGCTATCACGCGCTGTCCCTGGCCGCGGTCCTGTTCGCGCTGGCGCTCGGCATCCTGATCGGCGTGGCGATCGGCGACACGAACCTGGTCTCCTCGGCCAAGAACGGGATCGTGCACAACCTCAACTCGGAAGTGAGCGCCGCCCGCGGCAAGGCCGGCCAGCTGCAGGAACGGCTCGGCGAGGAGGAAGCGTTCGCCAACGGCCTCTACCCGCTGGCCGTCCGCGAACTGCTGGGCCGCCGCAGCATCGGCCTGGTGTTCCTGGGCGGGACCTCAGATCAGGTCAACGCGCTGGTGCGCGCGGCCGTCACGCAGGCGGGAGGCGACCTGGCGACCGTGGTGGCGGTGCGCGAGCCGCTGGACCTCGCGGGGATCGCGCATGACGCAGCCGGCACCCACTACGCGGCGATCGCCAGCTCCATCCCGCTCGTGGAGCGCTTCGGCGAGCTGGCGGGACGCCAGCTGGTCAGTGGCGGGCAGCTGGTGGACAGGGAGCTGCTCAGCCGCGTGCGCGGCCACCTGCTGAGCGCCTTCGACGGGCAGCTGACCCGCCTGGAAGGGCTGGTGGTGCTGCGCGCGGAGCCGACGGGCATGAGCGCCGCGGAAAGCGAAGCGAGCGCCGCCTTCGAGTCCGGCCTGCTCGCGGGCGTCGTCGCCGCGAGGGTGCCCGCGGTGGGCGTTGAGCTGAGCGGCGCGGAAGTCTCGGAGATCTCCTGGTACAAGGGCAAGGGCATCTCCAGCGTCGACGATCTGGACGCGCTGGCGGGGCAGGCCGCGCTGGTCTACGCGCTCTCCGGCGACCACGGCACGTTCGGTGCGAAGTCCACCGCTGACTCGTTGCTGCCGGCCGTCACCGCCGGCTCCGTGGCGCCCTGAGCGCGTCCGCCCGCGGCGCTAGCTTCCACGCATGCACGCTCTGCCCTTCCTGATCGCCCTGGCGAGCGCCGCGATCCTCGCTCGGGCGCTGCTGAGAGCGCTGGAGACGGGCGGCCACAGGCGCGCCAACTACCGCGGCCGCGCGCTGCCGTTCCCGTTCGGCGTGCTCACGCTGGCGGCGGCGCTGATCGCGCTGATCCCGCTGATGCTGCTGCAGCGCCTCGCCTCCACTGCGGTGTTCCACGCGGAGACGCTGCCCATCGCCCTGTATGCGCTCGGCGTCCTCGCCCTGGGGCTGATCGACGACACGCTCGCCTCGGATCGCTCCGCCGAGGAGGCGTCGGGCGCGCTCCAGCGCGGCTGGCGCGGGCACGGCGCGGCGGCTATGCGTGGAGAGCTCTCCACGGGCGCGCTGAAGGCCGCGGGATCGCTCGGCCTGGCGCTGCTGGCGATGAGCTCGCTCGGCCTCTCCAACGGGCGCTGGCTGCTGGCGGCGGGGGTGCTGGTGCTGGCCACCAACGTGTTCAACCTGCTGGACCTGCGCCCGGGGCGCGCGACCAAGGCGTTCGTGCTGCTGGGGGCCGGTCTGAGCGCGGGCGCGGCCGAGCTGCGGCCGCTGTGGGCGCTCGGCCTGTTCGCGGCCCCGGCGCTGGTGGCCGGCGTGTACGACCTGCGCGAGCGGGCCATGCTGGGCGACACGGGCGCGAACCTTCTGGGGGCGCTGGCAGGGCTGTGGCTGGTGCTCACGCTGTCCGGGACCGGCCAGCTGGTGGCGCTCGCGCTGCTCGCCGCGATCACCGTCTACGGCGAGTTGCGCTCGATCTCTGAGCTTGTGGAACGGACTCCCGGGCTGCGCGAACTAGACTCTTGGGGCAGGCCCTCATGACCTTGCACCATTCAGACCGCCACGCACAGGCTCCGAGCAAGACCCGGTTCATCTTCGTGACCGGCGGGGTGGTCTCCTCGCTCGGCAAGGGGATCGCGGCGGCCTCGTTGGGGCGCCTGCTGGTCTCGCGCGGCCTCACGGTCGGCCTGCAGAAGTTCGACCCCTACATCAACGTCGACCCCGGCACGATGTCGCCGTATCAGCACGGCGAGGTGTTCGTGACGGAGGACGGCGCCGAGACGGACCTGGATCTCGGCCACTACGAGCGCTTCACGGACGCCAACACCAGCCGCGCCTCCAACGTCACGGCGGGTGGCATCTACGACACGGTCATACGCCGTGAGCGCCGTGGCGACTACCTGGGGGGAACCGTGCAGGTTGTGCCCCACATCACCGACGAGATCAAGCAGCGGATCTCGCTGATCGCGGAGTCCAGCGATGTGGACTTCGTCATCACGGAGATCGGCGGCACGGTCGGGGACATCGAGTCGCTGCCATTCCTGGAGGCGATCCGCCAGTTTCCCGTGGACGTGGGACGGCGGCGCTGCATGTTCATCCACCTGACGCTCGTCCCATACATCGGCCACGCGGGCGAGCTGAAGACCAAGCCCACCCAGCACTCGGTCAACGAGCTGCGGCGCATCGGGATCGCCCCGGACATGCTGATGTGCCGCTCGGAGGGCTCGCTCTCGCACGACATCCGCAAGAAGATCGCGCTGTTCGCGAGCCTGCCCACGGAGGCGATCGTCTCGGCGTGCGACGTGGACAACATCTACAAGGTGCCGCTCACCTTCCACGAGCAGGGCGTGGACGAGTTCATCCTGGAGCACTTCGGCGTGGAGGCGCCCCCTCCCGAGCTGGCCCGCTGGAAGGAGCCGATCGAGCGCTCGGCGCGCGCCACCGCCACCGTGCGGATCGCGCTGGTCGGCAAGTACGTGAAGCTCGAGGACGCCTACCTGTCGGTCTGCGAAGCGCTCCGTCATGCGGCCTCCCTGCAGGACAGTCGCGTGCAGATCGACTGGATCGACTCCGAGAGCCTCGAGCGTCCCACCGGTGGCGAGATCGCCGCTGCGGAGGACCAGCAGGCACCCGCAGAGCCGAACGGCGGGGGGGATGCGGGCGCCGCGGGCGACCCCTACGCGATCCTCGAGCAGGCGGACGGCATCCTGATCCCGGGCGGCTTCGGCGGCAGGGGGATCGAGGGCAAGATCACGGCGGCGGGCGTGGCGCGCGAGCGGCTGATTCCCTACCTGGGCATCTGCCTGGGCATGCAGGTCGCGGTGGCGGAGTTCGCCCGGCGCGTGGCGGGCATGGAGGGAGCCAACTCGACGGAGTTCGACATCGAGACGCCCTATCCCGTGATCGACCTGCTGCCGGAGCAGAAGGAGGTGGCGGACCTCGGTGGCACGATGCGCCTGGGCGCCGACCCGATCAAGCTCCACGCGGGCACACGGGTGCGGCAGATGTACGGCGAGGCTGTCATCTACGAGCGCCACCGCCACCGCTATGAGGTCAACAACCTGCTGCGCAAGCGCCTGCAGAGCGCCGGCCTGTGCGTCTCGGGCACCTCGCCTGACGAGCGCCTGGTCGAGGTGATCGAGCTCGAGCAGCACCCGTTCTTCGTGGCCTCGCAGTTCCACCCCGAGTTCAAGTCCCGCCCCGAGCGTCCCGCGCCGCTGTTCCGCGGCTTCATCGCCGCGGCGCTCGAGCGCGCCTCCGCGCGCGAGGAGTCGCGTGGCGGCGCCCAGCGGGCGGGCGGCGCGGAGGGTGGCGAAGGCGACGTGCGGGTGCAGGATGCCCGCGCGGAGGCCGGGCGGGCGCACGGTCAGAGCGCCAGCCGGTCGTGACGGTCAGTGCGCCGGTGTCTGAAGTCGGCGCACTGGAGCGGCGCTTCCTGAGCGGGACGTTCGCGGAGCTCTGCCGGATCGAGAGCCCGTCGGGACACGAGCGGGGCTGCGCGGATCGGGTGATCGCCGAGCTGCGCGCGCTCGGCGTGAGCGTCCAGGAGGACGGCGCGGGCGAGCTGACGGGCTCGGACTGCGGCAATCTCCTCGCCCGCATCCCTGCCGCCGGCGGCGACTCGCGCGGCGGCGCGGGAGCACGCTCGGTGCTGCTGTGCGCGCACCTGGACACGGTGCCGCTGCAGGCGCCGGTGGAGCCGGTGCTGCTGGACGGGTTCTGGGAGAACGCCAACGCGGGCGTCCTCGGGGCGGACAACAAGGCGGCGGTGGCGGTGCTGCTGGCGCTCGCACGCCACATCTGCCGTGAGGGCGCGCCCGTGGACGTGGAGCTGCTGTTCACGGTCGGCGAGGAGACAGCGCTGGCTGGGGGGCGCGTGTTCGACGTGAGGAGCCTGCGCAGCGACTTCGGCTACGTCTTCGACCACGCCTCGCCGATCGGGGAGGTGGTGATGGGCTCGCCCACCCACTTTCGCGTGGAGGCGTCCTTTCGCGGAGCGGCGGCACACGCGGGCATCCGCCCGGAGCAGGGGCGCAGCGCGATCCTGGCGGCGGCGCGGGCGATCGCCTCGATGCGCCTGGGCCGCCTGGATGACGCCACGACGGTGAACGTGGGGACGGTCTCAGGCGGAACGGCGATGAACGTGGTTCCGGAACTGTGCTCGCTGGTGGGGGAGGTCCGCGCCCTGGAGGACGAGCGCGCGGAGGCGTTGGTGGCGGAGATCGTGGATGGCGTGCACGAGGCGGCGAACCTTCCCGATTGTGACTGCGATGTTGATGTGAGCGTGCAGCGCAGCTTCTCCGGCTACGGCCTGGCGGCGGACGGCGAGGCGGTGCGGGTCGCGCAGGCAGCGCTGCGCGGTTGCGGCCACGAGCCGGTCGGCATCACCAGCGGCGGCGGCTCGGATGCGAACGCGCTGCTGGCGGCGGGATTTCAGACGGTGAACCTGGCCAACGGGACCGAGCGAAACCACGAGCCGGGCGAGCGGGTGAGCGTGGCGGCGCTGGAGCAGATGCTCGATGTCGCGCTGGCGCTGCTGGACGAGGCGGCTCGCTCGCCGGATGCGGCACTGTAGCTTCCAGCGCCGATGCTAAAGCTCCGCGCCGCCATCGTGGTCGAGATCGACCGTCCCGGGTCAGACGGAGCGCCCGCCGCGGCGGGCGCGCGCTCTGCAAACGACGAGCGCGAGCAGCGGCTGGTGGTCGAGCTGGCCACCGAGGGGGGCGAGGGCGCCCGGCGCGCGGCGGTGGCGGACGTGGCGCTGGTGGGTCGCTCGGAGGTGGGCGACGAAGTGGTGGTGAACGTCGAGGCGCTCGACCTGGGGCTGGGCTCGGGCGGCTTTGACATCGTCCACGTCAACCTCACGCGCGGCCTGGACGGCGGCGGCACGCCGGGCGCGGAGGTGATGAAGCTCAACTACACCAGCCTCCAGCACGCTGTGGCGCCGATCGAGGACGAACTGCTCGAGCTGCCGGTGGAGCGGCCGGTGGCGGTCCTGGCGCTGCACGGCCAGCTGGCCGCGGTGGCGTGGGCGTTCGCCCAGAGCGCGCCCGGGGGCCGCCTGGGCTACGTGCAGACCGAGGGCGGCGCGCTGCCGGGCGGGCACTCGCGCACGGTCCGCGCGCTGCGCGATCAGGGCCTGCTGGCGGGACACCTGACGGCCGGAGCGGCCTTCGGCGGGGAGGGCGAGGCGATCACCACGGCCGGTGCCCTGCACCACGGGTTGCGGGCGCTCGGCTGGGACGCCGCGCTGTGCGGCCCCGGCCCGGGGATCGTGGGATCGAGCTCGGCGCTGGGGCACGGCGGGATGGCGGCGCTGGACTCCGCCCACGTGTCGCTGGCGCTGGGCTGCCTGACGCTGCTGGTGGCGCGGATGTCCACCAGCGATGACCGCGTGCGCCACCGGGGTATCTCCCACCACACCCTGACCGTCCTTGACCTGCTGCTGGAGCCGGTCACGGTGGCGCTGCCCGCGGGCATGCGCTCGCCGGTGGGAGCGGATCTGCGCGCTGGGCTGGGCGCGGTGTTCGGCGGGGCGATGCCGAGCCGCCCGGCGCTGGCGCTGGAGGTGGCGCGCCCGGTTCGCGTCACCCGTCACGACTGGCGGCGCGCGGCTGTGGACCTTCCCGGCTACGCCGCCAGTGGCCTTTCGAGCGAGACGATGGGCCGCAGTCTGGCGCAGGATCCGCTGTTCTTCGGCGCGGCGCTCGCCGGCGGAAGCGCGCTGGCGGAGCTGGCCGCGCAGGTGGCGAGCGAGGACGGGGGAGGGGAGACGGGTTGAGCGCGGGCGCCTCGCCCCGCTCGTTCGAGCGGCTGGGAGGCGAGACCGTCTACTCGGGCGTGCTGGTGGACGTGCGCATCGAGCGCTTCCTGCACGCCGACGGCGTCGAGGAGGAGCGCGAGATCGTCCGCCACCAGGGTGCAGTGGGCGTGCTGGCCTACGACGCAGACCACGTCTGGCTCGTGCGCCAGCCGCGCGAGGCGGTGGGCGAGCCCGACCTGCTGGAGATCCCCGCCGGGCGCCTGGATGTCGATGGCGAGGCTCCGCTGCAGGCTGCTCGGCGCGAGCTGGAAGAGGAGATCGGGCGTGGAGCGCACAGCTGGGAGCCGATTCTCAGCTACTACTCGAGCGCCGGTTTCACCGACGAGCGCGTGCACCTGTTCGCTGCGACAGACCTCTACGAGGCCAGCGCCGACAGCGAGGAGAACGAGCGCATCGAGATCGTGCGCTGGCCGCTGGCCGACCTCGAGCGGGCGATCCGCGAGTGCGCGGACGCGAAGACGCTGATCGCGCTGATGTGGCTCGCCGGCCGGCTGAATGTCCGCTTGCACCCTCAAGGAGGGACAGCCCCCGAGGCGAAGCCCGGAGGATGAGCCCGGCCGAGATCGCGCCGCCGCCAGCCACGGACGGCATCGAGCGGCTGACCCTTGACTTCCTCGCCTACCTCGAGCTCGAGCGCGGGCTCTCGCGCAACACGCTCGAGGCCTACCGTTCCGACCTGCTCCAGTTCGGCGCATTCCTGGATCGCCGCGGGCTCGCGCCGGCCGCCGCGGCGCACGGCGACCTCGCCGCGTTCCTGAACGAGCTCGCGCGCGGCGACGCAGAGCATCCACCCGTAGCCGCCACCACGCTCGGGCGCAAGGTCGCTTGCCTGCGCTCCTTCTACCGCCACCTGCGCCGCGAGGGGCTGATCGATCACGACCCCACGGCCGAGCTGCGCGGCCCGCGCAAGCCGCAGCGCCTGCCGCGCGTGCTCTCGCGCGAGGAGGTCGCGCGGCTGCTCTCCCAGCCGCGGGGAGCGGACCCGCTCGCCCTGCGCGACCGCGCGCTGCTCGAGGTGATGTACGCGTGCGGCCTGCGTGCCTCCGAGGCCGTGGGGCTCGAGCTCGCCGACCTGGACCTGGAGGAGGGCCTGTTGTGCGCGCGCGGCAAGGGCTCGAAGGAGCGGATGGTGCCGATCGGGCGCCAGGCGGTGTCGGCGATGCGCGCCTATTTCCGCAGCGCCCGCCCGGAGCTTCTCGGCGCGGGCGTCCAGCAGCGGGTGTTCCTCAATCGCCGCGGGACCGCGCTCACGCGCCAGGGCCTCTACAAGATCGTGCAGGGCCACGCGCGACGCGCGGGGCTGGAGGAGCGGATGAGCCCGCACACGCTGCGCCACTCCTTCGCCACGCACCTGCTCGCCGGGGGCTGCGACCTGCGCTCGCTGCAGGAGATGCTCGGCCACGCGGACCTGGCGACCACCCAGGTCTACACGCACCTGTCGGCGGACCGGCTGAAGGACGCCTACTTCAGCGCCCACCCGCGGGCGTCGCGTTCACGGTAGACATCAGGCCATGGACTCGATGCGAGACCGGCGCGCGATCGTGCTCGTGATCGACGCGTGCGGCGTGGGCGCGCTGCCGGACGCGGAGCGCTATGGCGATGCGGGGACCAACACGCTGGCGCACCTGGCGGAGGCGGTGGGCGGCCTCGAGCTGCCCACGCTCGGGGCGCTGGGCCTCGGCTCGATCCTGCCCCTGCGCGGCGTGGCGCCCGCGGAGGACCCGGCGATCCACGGTCGCCTGCATGCGCTGGGGCCGGGAAAGGACTCGATCAGCGGTCACTGGGAGCTGATGGGCGTGGTGCTGGCCCACCCGCTGCCGACCTATCCGGCGGGATTTCCGCCGCAGCTGCAGGCGCGCCTGGTAGAGGCGATGGGCCACGAGGTCATCTGCAACCGCCCCTACAACGGGATCGCCGCGATCGAGGACTTCGGCTCCGAGCACCTGCGCACGGGCGCGCTGATCCTCTACACCTCCCAGGACTCCGT
>DAINPC010000013.1:17284-18797 GCA_036743695.1 Solirubrobacteraceae bacterium
GGCGTGGGCGTCTCGCGCTCGCATCCCGGGGCGAGCAACGCACAGGCGCTGGCGAGCGTGGATGGGCTGCTGGAGGCGCTCGATCGGGGCCTGGTGTTCGCCAACCTGATCGAGACCGACCAGACCTACGGCCACCGCAAGGACGTTCAGGGCTTCGCGCGTGCGCTGCGTGAGATCGACAGTCATCTCGCACTGATGCTGGCGCGCCTGCGCGAGGGCGACCTGCTGGTGGTGACGGCAGATCACGGCGTGGATTTGGCCCATCCGGGCACCGATCACACGCGCGAGCACGCGCCGCTGCTGGCGGTCACGGGCGCCATGGCGCGCAGCCGGGCGCGCGGCGGGCGCCTGGGGGGCCACCGCCACGACGGACCGCTGGCGGACGTGGGCGCGACGGTGCTGCGCTGGCTGGCGGGCACGGAGGCGCAGGCGCTCCCGGGTGCAACGTTCATAAGCTGAGGCGTGATGCCCGAGCTGCCGGAGGTGGAGACGATCAGGCGCCAGCTGGCGCCGCTGGTGGAGGGCAGGACGCTGGAGCGCCTGGAGATCCTGGACCCCCGCTGGTCGCGGCCGCTGGCTCCGGAGGAGCTTTCGGCGGCGCTCGAGGGCAGGCGCGTGGAGCGTCTGGGCCGGCGCGGCAAGTATCTGCTGTGGGGCTTCTCCGGAGACGTCCATCTGGCCCAGCACCTGCGTATGACGGGCGCGGTGCTCTCAGATGCCGATCCCGAGCCGCCGCACACGCGCGTCCGCGTTCGGCTGGCAGCCGTCCGTTCGCGCGGCCGCGGGGCCGGGCGCGCGGCGGGCGGACGCTCGACGGGGCGCGGCGCCGCGGGGGGCGTCCGGCGCCTTGCGATCGTGGATCCCCGCCGCTTTGGAACGGGCGAGCTGCTGCTGGGCTCGGACGCGCTCGACGCGTTTCTGGCGGCGCGCCTGGGACTGGAGCCGTTTGACGCGGGCTTCACGGCCGAGCACCTGCGCGCCCTGGCCCGCGGCAGGAGCGCGCCGATCAAGGCGTTCCTGCTCGACCAGCGCAAGGTGGCGGGGGTGGGCAACATCTATGCGGATGAGGCGCTGTTTCGGGCGGGCATCCATCCGCTGCGCCCCGCCGGGCGACTGACGGGCGCTCAGCACGAGCGCCTGCGCTCGGCGGTGATCGAGGCGCTGAGCGCGGGCATCGACGCTCGCGGTGCCACGATCGATGACTTTCGCCACGTGGACGGGGTGCGGGGCTCCTTCCAGGACCAGTTCCTGGTGCACCTGCGTGCGGGCGAGCCCTGCGCGGTGTGTGCCAGCACGATCGTGAAGATGGTGGTGGCGGGACGCGGGACCTACGTGTGCGAGACCTGCCAGGCGCGCCCGCGGACGGGTCAGCGGAAGCTCAAGCAGCCAGTAGCTCGTCCAGGCGACCGCTCTTCGCGGCGGCCTGCACCTCGGTGAAGCCGCCCAGCAGCTCCCCGTCCACGATCACCTGGGGGAAGGTCATCATCCCGGTCCTGCCCGCCAGCTCCACGCG
>DAINPC010000014.1:0-2299 GCA_036743695.1 Solirubrobacteraceae bacterium
GTGCCGATCGTCGCGCGCGGCGGCGGCACGGGCCTGACGGGCGGCGCGGTGCCGACCGACGGCGGCGTGGTGTGCTCGCTGGAGCGCCTGCGCAGGGTGCGCGAGCTGGACCCGGCGCTGTGGCGGATGCTGCCGGAGGCGGGCGTGAGCACCAGGCACGTGCAGCGCCTGGCGCGCGAGAACGGGCTGTTCTTCGGCCCCGACCCGGGAGCGGCGGAGCAGTCGCAGATCGGCGGCAACGTGGCCACCAACGCGGGCGGCCCGCACGCGCTGAAGTACGGCGTCACGGGAGCATGGGTGGCGGGCCTGGAGGTGGTGCTGGCGCCGGGCGAGCTGGTGCAGGTGGGCGGCTGGGCGGGCAAGGATGTGGCGGGCTATGACATCAAGAGCCTGCTGATCGGCTCGGAGGGCACGCTGGGGGTGATCACGGCGGTCAGGCTGCGCCTGCTGCCGGCGCCGGAGGCGGCGCAGGCGCTGGTGGTGTTCCTGCGCACGCGCGCGGAGGGCTGCGCGGCGATCGCGGCGGTGCGCGCGGCGGGGCTGCGCCCGTCGGTGCTGGACTTCGTGGACGGCGAGACGCTGGCGATGCTGGCGGATGCCTACCCGGGCACGCGGGGCGGCGAGCGTGCGGACGGTGCGCGCGTGCGGGCGCAGGCCGGCTTTGCGCTGATCGCGGAGGTGGACGGCACGCGCGCGGAGGCGCAGGCGCAGCGGCGCGCGCTGCTGGAGCTCCTCGCTGGGGCGGCGCTGGCGGTGGACGAGCCGGCGGACGCGCAGGCGCTGTGGCGCTGGCGCGACGGGATCAACGGCGTGGTGACGGGGGTGCGCGGCGCGAAGGTCAGCGAGGACGTGGTGTTCCCGGTGGAGCGCCTGGCGGACGGCCTGGAGCGCTTCGAGCAGATCGCTGCGCGCCACGGCCTGCGCTCGTGCGCGTGGGGGCACGGCGGCGACGGCAACGTGCACGCGACGGTGCTGGTGGACCCGTCCAGCGAGTCCGAGCTGGACGCGGCGGAGGCGGTCGGCGAGGAGCTGTTCGCGCTGGTGGTGGCGCTGGGCGGATCGGTGGCGGGCGAGCACGGCATGGGCTGGCTCAAGCGCGGGCGCCTGCAGCAGCAATGGTCGCCTCGGGCGGTGCAGCTGCACGAGCAGATCAAGCGCGCGTTCGATCCGAAGGGGCTGCTCAACCCGGAGACGAAGCTGGCACGGTAGCCTGCGCGCTCGCCGGTGACATCCATCTGAAAGGAAACAGCTACATGAACAAGTCCCAGCTGATCGAGGCTGTCGCAGCTGACAGCGGCCTGTCCAAGGCGGACTCCTCGCGCGCGATCGAGTCGCTCCTGGCGACCGTCACCAAGACGTTGAAAAAAGGCGACGAGGTGAGTATCACGGGCTTCGGCAAGTTCTCCGTGGTCAAACGGGCGGCCCGCCTGGGCGTCAACCCGCGTACGGGCGAGAAGGTCAAGATCAAAGCTTCCAAGGCCCCCAAGTTCTCGGCGGGCGCCTCGCTGAAGCAGTCTGTGAGCCCGAAGAAGAAATAGAGAAGGAGCGCTCGCCCCGTCATGACGCTCGTCACCGAGCTGGAGCTCCCCGCGTTCGACTACACGGACCCGTCGATGCGCGGGGAACGCTTCCATGCGGCGATGGCGCAGCTGCGCGGCGGCGGCGGCGGCGGCTGGCTGGCGCAGGCGCCGCACGGCTACATGACGCTGGACCGCGAGGCGGGCGAGTTCTTCCTGCGCACGCGCTCGGCGATCTTCCCGGGCATGAAGATCGCTGAGATCTTCGGCGTGGGCGAGGGGCCGCTGTACGAGCAGATGAAGCACAACATCCTGCAGGTCAACGGGGCGGACCACTCGCGGCTGCGCAGCCTGGTCAACCCGACGCTCTCGCCGCGGGCGGTGGAGCGCTTCAGGCCCGCCATGAGAGGCTTCCTGGAGGGGCTGCTGGAGCAGGTGGTGGCCGACGCGCCGCCCGCCCGGTCCGGGGAGGGCGGCGCCCGGCGGGCCGGCGTGGTCGGCTGCGAGTTCGTGGAGGCGTTCGCAAAGCCCTACCCGTCGCAGGTGATCGCGGAGGTGATGGGCGCTCCGCTGGAGGAGGCGCCGCGGCTGCACCACTGGTCGAACTGGATCCAGCGCCAGTTCGACGCGATGAGCATGGCGAGCGAGCGCGAGCAGATCGAGCTTGCGGTGGAGGAGTTCTACGAGTACGCGCAGGAGCTGGTGCGCGCGCGGCGCAAGAGCCCGGCTGACGATCTGATCTCCAAGCTGATCGCGGCGGAGGAGCAGGGGGACAGGCTCTC
>DAINPC010000014.1:2399-6484 GCA_036743695.1 Solirubrobacteraceae bacterium
TTCCCGGAGGGCACGGTGGTGATGGTGTGCGCGTTCACGGGCAACCGCGATCTCGACGAGGACGCAGCCGGCCGGGGCGGTGCGGACAGCTTCGACATCACCAGCGACCGCGGCCGAGCCCGGGCGTTGACGTTCGGCGCGGGCGTGCACTACTGCCTGGGGGCCAACCTGGCGCGCGCGGAGCTGCAGGAGGGACTGGCGTTCCTGGCCCAGCGCGTGGTTGGCCTGGAGCTGGACGGCGAGCCGATCTTCGAAAGCGTCTCCGGCATCTACGGCCTGGCGGCCTTGCCCGTCAGGCTCGCTGTGCGGTCCTGACAGCGCAGCGTCGCGGGAAGCTCTCTTGGGGGAGACGCGTTCGCCTGTCGCCGCCCCAGCGCCGCCGGCGCTCCTCGCCACAGCTGTAGGCGTTGCGGCAATGCCCACAATCTGGGATCATTCCGGGGGGCCATCATGCGTCTCGGAGGGACATTGAGATGGTGTCGGTGTTCAAGTGGATCTCAAAGCGGGCCCTGGCCACGGCCGGGCCTTTCCTGCTGGCCGCCGCGGCCATGGTCACCATCCCCGCGGGCGCGCAGGCGGGCCAGTTTCACGTCTACTCGTGCCGCACGCCGTCCGGCGAAAGCGCTCCAGCGGATGGGTGGAGCGGGGCGGTGGCCGCGGGGGGCGCTGCTGACGACTTCGCCACCAATACGTGTGACGCCCGCGGCGCGCTAATCGCTGCGCTTGGCGACCAGACTCCTCATTTCGCCGACTCCGATCGTGCCACCTGGACGTTCGAAGCCCCGCCAGCGGACAATGTTTCCGGCGTGACGCTGTGGCGGGCCGGCTACCTACATGGTGGTGGGAGCGAAAAGGCCACGTACCAATTCTGGCTTGCCGGACCCTCACCGACAGCTGTATTCGATGAATGCCTCTTTGGCAACGAATGCCACGGTTGGGGGGTGCTGTCGGAACCCTTGTCGGCTGCCAACCGGGTGGCAGTTCCCGGCGCAAACCTTGGCCATGATCTGTACGTCAACGTGTCGTGCGGGCCAGGGCTGCCGGGGAGCGAATGCGGTCACGGCTTTGGCGACGCGAGCGGCTATGCGGCGGTGGTGTACCTGTACGCGGCGGACATCACCCTGGAACAGGCGGCGGGGCCGACGGCGGACAACTTGGGCGGCGAGCTTGCGAGCGCGCCGACGGTGGGAGGCACCAGCGACGTGACGTTCAGCGCGAGCGATCCCGGCTCGGGGGTGTATCAGGCGGTGTTCAGCGTTGACGGGCAGGCGCTGCAGAGCACGGTGGTGAATGAAGACGGGGGACGGTGCAGGAGCGCGGGGCAGGCGGCGGACGGGAGCGCGGCGTTCCTCTACCTGCAGCCGTGCCCGGCGTCGGTGAGCGCGGACGTGGGCTTTGACACGACGAAGGTGAGCAACGGCATCCACCACCTGGTGGTGAGCGTGACGGACGCGGCGGGCAACTCGGCGCCGGTGCTGGACAGGACGATCACGGTCTACAACCCGGGCGCACCGGGGCCGCCGAACGGGACCAACGCCTCCTCCCACGCGCAGCTGGCGGTGCGCTGGGCGCGCACCAGGAGGCGGCGGCTGATCAGCGGCTACGGCCGCGCGGAGACGGTCACGGGCCAGCTGACGGGTCCGGGCGGCGTGCCGATCTCGGCGGCGCAGATCGACGTGCTGGCGACGCCGGCGTTCACGGGCTCAAGGACGGTTGCGATGGCGAGCCCGCGGACGGGCCCGGACGGGCGCTTCTCGCTGCGCCTTCCCGTCGGGCTGTCCTCGCGCACGCTGCGCTTCTCCTACCGCAGTCACCTGGGCGACCCCTCGCCTGTGGTCTCGAGCACGCTCGCGCTGACGGTGCGCGCGGGTGTCGCCCTGGCGATCTCGCCGCGCACGGCGAGCGTGGGCCGCAGCATCTTCTTCCGCGGGCGCCTGCGCGGCCACCCGATCCCGCCGGAGGGCAAGCAGGTGGTGCTGGAGGCGCGCTCGCCGGGCGGCGCCTGGATCGAGTTCAAGGTCCTGCGCACGGATGCCCGCGGCCGCTACCGAGCGCGCTACCGCTTCAAGTTCCCCGGCCCCGCGCTGTACGAGTTCCGCGCGCTGTCCGAACCGGAGTCGGACTACCCGTTCGCGGCGGGGGCATCCAAGGCGGTGGCGGTCAGGGAGTCCTGAAACGGATCTCCACTACCCTGCGCAGCTGTGAAGGCGGTGATCCTGGCCGGCGGCTTCGGCTCGCGACTCAGCGAGGAGACTGCCGTGCGCCCCAAGCCGATGGTGGAGATCGGCGGCAAGCCGATCCTGTGGCACATCATGAAGATCTACGCCTCGCACGGGATCGAGGATTTCGTCATCTGCCTGGGCTACAAGGGCTACCTGATCAAGGAGTATTTCGCCAACTACTACCTGCACACGTGCGATGTCTCCTTCGACCTGGCCAGGGGCGACATGGAGGTCCACCGCTCGGACACGGAGCCGTGGCGGGTGACGCTGGTGGACACGGGCGAGCAGACCATGACGGGGGGGCGCCTGCAGCGGGTGCTGCCGTACGTGGGCGATGAGGACTTCTGCTTCACCTACGGCGACGGCTTGGCCGACGTGGACGTGACGGCGCTGGTGGCCTTCCACCGCCAGCAGGGCGCGCGCGCGACGGTGACGGCTGTGCAGCCGCCCGGGCGCTTTGGCGCGTTGGACATAGAGGGCGAGCGGGTGCGCGAGTTCGAGGAGAAGCCGCGCGGCGACGGCGGCTGGACCAACGGCGGCTTCTTCGTGCTCTCGCCGGACGTGGGAGGCTATCTGGAGGGCGAGCAGACGGTGTGGGAGCAGGAGCCGATGCGCGCCCTGGCCCGCGACGGCGAGCTGGCCTGCTACCGCCACAACGGCTTCTGGCAGGCGATGGACACGCTGCGCGACCGTAACCACCTGGAGCAGCTGTGGAGCTCGGGCTCGGCTCCGTGGCGAACGTGGGCCTGAGGCGATGAGCACCGTGGGCAGCGCGGGCCGGGCGGTGGATGCTGGCTTCTGGCGCGAGCGTCGCGTGCTGCTGAGTGGCCACACGGGCTTCAAGGGCGCGTGGCTGTCGCTGTGGCTGCAGTCGCTGGGCGCGCGCGTGACGGGCTTCTCCGACGGGGTGCCCACGCGGCCGTCGCTGTATGAGCTGGCGCGGGTGGGCGAGGGCATGGACAGCATCGAGGGCGACGTCCGCGACCACGAGGCGGTGGCGGCGGCGGTGGCGCAGACGGCGCCGGAGGTCGTGATCCACATGGCTGCACAGTCGCTGGTGCGCCGCTCCTTTGCGCAGCCGCGTGAGACGTATGAGACGAACGTGATGGGGGCGGTGAACGTGCTGGACGCGGTGCGCCTGAACGCCGCTGGGGTGCGGGTGCTGGTCAACGTCACCTCGGACAAGTGCTATGAGAACCGCGAGTGGGAGTGGGGCTACCGCGAGGAGGAGCCGATGGGCGGGCACGACCCCTACTCCAGCTCCAAGGGCTGCGCGGAGCTCCTCACCAGCGCGATGCGTCGCTCGTTCTTCTCAGAGCCCGACGGCCCGCGTCTGGCCTCGGCCCGCGCCGGCAACGTGATCGGCGGAGGCGACTGGGGCGAGGACCGCCTCCTGCCGGACATCATGCGCGCGGCGCTCGCGGACGAGCAGGTGCTGGTGCGCAACCCCAACTCGATCCGCCCATGGCAGCACGTGCTCAACCCGCTCAGCGGATACCTGGTGCTGGCGCAGGCGCTGTGGGACTCGCCCGAGCTCGCCGCCGGCTGGAACTTCGGCCCGGCCGAGGAGGACGCCCGCCCCGTCGGCTGGATCGTGGAGCGCATGGGCGCGCTGTGGCCGCGGGAGCTGCGCTGGGCGCTGGATGACGGCCCCCACCCGCACGAGGCGCGCTACCTCAAGCTCGACTCCTCGCGGGCGCGCTCGCGCCTCGGTTGGCGCCCCCGGGTGGGGCTGGAGCGCACGCTGGAGAGCATCGCCGAGTGGTACAGCGCGCTGGCAGACGGCGCGGACATGCGCGCGGTCACGCTCGCGCAGATCGAGACCCTCAGCTACGCTGCCGCGGCTCCATGAGCCAGACAGCC
>DAINPC010000014.1:6494-18341 GCA_036743695.1 Solirubrobacteraceae bacterium
CGGCATGTCGCCGCTGGCCAACTCCTACCTGCCGCCCGAGCGCGCCAACAGCATGGAGCCGTTCTACCCGCTACGCGCGCTGGTCTGCGAGCGCTGCTTCCTGGTGCAGCTGGAGGAGTTCGAGACGCCCGAGCGGATCTTCTCCGACTATGCCTACTTCTCCTCGTACTCCTCCAGCTGGCTGGAGCACAGCCGCCTCTACTCCGAGCAGATGATCGAGCGCTTCGGCCTGGACGACACCAGCCACGTGGTGGAGATCGCCTCCAACGACGGCTATCTGCTGGAGTTCTTTCTCGAGCGCCAGATCCCCGTGCTGGGGATCGAGCCGGCGGCGAACGTGGCCAAGGTGGCGTTGCAGAAGGGCATCCCCACGCTGGTGGAGTTCTTCGGGCGCGCGACCGCCGGCTCGCTGGCGCAGGAGTCCGCGGCTGACCTGCTGGTCGGCAACAACGTGCTCGCGCACGTCCCCGACCTGAACGACTTCGTGGCGGGCATGAAGATCCTACTGGCGCCTGGCGGGGCGATCACGATGGAGTTCCCGCACTTGATGCGCCTGATCGAGGACAACCAGTGGGACACGATCTACCACGAGCACTTCTCCTACTTCTCCTTCCTGACGGTCAGCCGCGTG
This sequence comes from Solirubrobacteraceae bacterium, assembly GCA_036743695.1. GTDB lineage: Bacteria > Actinomycetota > Thermoleophilia > Solirubrobacterales > Solirubrobacteraceae > Palsa-744. The sequence continues at coordinate 7,126 of DAINPC010000014.1, forward strand.
TTCGAGGCCCACGGCCTGCGCCTGTTCGACGTGGAGGAGCTGCCCACGCATGGCGGCTCGCTGCGCATCTACGGCACCCACGCCGAGGATGGCGGGCGGCCCGAGAGCGAGGCCGTGCGGGAGCTGCGTGAGCGCGAGCGCGCGGCGGGCTTTGAGAAGCTCGAGACCTACCTGGGCTACGGCCGCCGCGTGGAGGCGGACAAGCGCCAGATCCTCGGCTTCCTGATCGGCCTCAAGCAGCAGGGACTGCGGGTCGTCGGCTACGGCGCCCCGGCCAAGGGCAACACGCTGCTCAACTACTGCGGTGTGGGGCGGGACTTCATCGACTACACCTGCGACCTGAACCCGCACAAGCAGGGTCACTTCCTGCCGGGCAGCCACATACCGATTCGCTCTCCGGAGGCGCTGCGCGAGGACCGCCCGGACATCGTGCTGATCCTGCCCTGGAACCTGAAGGATGAGATCGTCGAGCAGCTGGGCTTCATCCGCGAGTGGGGCGGGCGCTTCGCGGCGCGCACGCCCGAGCTGACGCTGCTCTCGTGAGGAGCGCCCGCGCCCAGCTCACGCCCGGCCGCCCGGCGCCCGGGAGCGGGTGATGCGGTTCCTGGCGACCCCGCTGCCGGGAGCGTGGGTGATCGAGCCCGACAGGCTTGGCGACGAGCGCGGCTGGTTCGCACGGACGTTCGACGCGGAGGAGTTCCAGGGTCACGGCCTGGACGCGGCCGTGGTGCAATGCAACGCCTCCTTCAACGAGCACAGCGGCACGCTGCGCGGCATGCACTACCAGGCGGAGCCCCACGGCGAGTCCAAGCTGGTGCGCTGCGTGCGCGGAGCGATCTTCGACGTGGGGGTGGACCTGCGTCCGGACTCCGAGGCCTACTGCGCCTGGCACGGGGTCGAGCTGAGCGCGGAGAACGGCCGCGCGCTCTACATTCCCACGGGGCTGGCGCACGGCTTCCAGACGCTCGCGGACGGTTGCGAGGTGATCTACCAGATGGGCCACCGCTACGTTCCCGAGGCCGCACGGGGGGTGCGCTGGGACGACGGCGCCTTCGCCATCCGCTGGCCGGCGAGCGACGGTCCCCGCAGGATCTCCGAGCACGACGCCTCCTACCCGGACTTCCAGCCGTGAGCGGGGTGCTGCTGACGGGGGCGAGCGGCTTCATCGGCCGCCATGCCCTCGATGCGCTGCTGGCCCAGGGGCAGGAGGTGCACGCGGTCGCCCGCCACGCGGGCTCCCCGCGCGAGGGAGTCAGCTGGCATGAGCTGGACCTGCTGCAGGCGGGCGCCGCGGAGGAGCTGGCGCGCGCAGCAGGCGCCGAGCGGCTCCTGCATCTCGCCTGGTACGCCACGCCGGGAAGCTTCTGGAGCGCGCCGGAGAACGAGCGTTGGATCGACGCCAGCCTGCGCCTGCTGCGCGCCTTCGGCGAGGCCGGCGGGACCCGCGCGGTGATGGCGGGGACGTGCGCGGAGTACGCGTGGGGCGATCAGCTGCTGAGCGAGCACGGCACGCCGCTGGAGCCGGCGACTCTCTACGGCGCCTGCAAGCACGCCACGCACGTCGCCGCCACGGCGATCGCGGCGCAACTGCGGATCTCGTTGGCATGGGCGCGCGTGTTCTTCCTGTATGGCCCGGGCGAGGCGCCCGGGCGGCTGGTCTCCGGCGTGGCGCGCGGGCTGCTGGCGGGCGAGGAGGTACCCACCACGGACGGGCACCAGCGGCGCGACCTCATGTACGTGCGCGACGTCGCCGCGGCGCTGGTGGCGCTGCTGGCGGGCGAGGCCACGGGCGCTCTCAACATCGCCTCCGGCCGGGCGGTGCCCGTGCGCGAGGTCGTCTCGCTGATCGCCGCCGAGGCGGACGGTCCGGGGCGCGTGCGCTTCGGCGCGCTGCCCGCGCGGCTCGAGGAGCCGGCCGTGATCGCAGGCGACGTGCAGCGCCTTGCGACTGAGGTGGGCTTCCGGCCGACGGTGGCGCTGGAGCAGGGAATCCGCGAGACGGTCGTGTGGACGCGCGCGGCGATGCGGGCGGGCGAGCTGCCGGGGAGCGGCCAGGAGGGCGGGTAGTCTGGCGGTGGATGACGAGCGGTTCTCAGCCGGCGGCCCGCGCGCGCCCGCGCCAGCAGGCAGGGGCCGAGCTGGCGGTCGTGCATCTGGTGCGCCAGGCGAACGGCATCGAGCCCCTTCGCATCTTCCTGGACTCCTATAGCCGCCACCCCGCGGGGCTGGAGCACGAGCTGGTGCTCGTCTTCAAGGGCTTTGAGCAGGGACCCCCGGGCGAGCCCTACCGACACCTCGCCGGCGAGCTGGACGCGCGCTGGCTGAGCGTCCCCGATGAGGGCTTTGACCTGGGCGCGTACTGCCGCGCCGCCCGCGAGCTGCCCCACCGTCGGCTGGCGTTCCTGAACTCCTTCAGCGTGATCCTCGCTGACGACTGGCTGAAGCTGCTGGCCGCACCCGCCCTTGACCCGGGTGTGGGCGCGGTGGCCGCGAGCGGGTCGTGGGGCAGCCACGCCTCGCACACCCGCTACAACCTCGGCCTGGGCGGCCCGTATGCGGGGGTGTTCGCCGACCGCGAGTCCACCCAGCGGGTGTTCGCGGAGCTGGCGCAGGGGAGCGAGGAGGCGCAGGCGCAGGCGCGCGGCGGCAGGGTCGCTCGCGCGCTGCGCACCGCTGGCACGATCGCCCGCCAGAGCGCTGGATTCGCGCAGTTCCCCTCGCCGCATCTGCGCACCAACGGGCTGCTGATCGAGCGCGAGCGCTGGCTGCGGATCTGCGGCCACCCGCCGCGCGACAAGCTGGCGGCCCATCGCCTGGAGAGCGGTCGGCGGGGGATCACCGCGCGGCTGCGCTCCGGCGCGCAGGAGGTGTTGGTCGCGGGCAGGGACGGACGCGCCTACGGCTGCGCGGATTGGCCTGCCAGCGTCACCTTCTGGCAGGGCGATCAGGGCAACCTCCTGATCGGCGACAACCAGACGCGCTCCTACCAGCTCGGCGACGCGCTCAGGCGGCAGGTCCTCTCCGGCTACGCGTGGGGCGAGCGCGCCGCCCCGGCCGAGCCCGGCGCTCCCGTGACGCACGCCGAGCGGACGCCGTCGGAGGCGGCGTGAGCGGAGCCGAGGAGGATGAGGTCCTCGGCGTGCCGCTGCTGGAGCTGACGCACACCGGCGGGCTCGCGCCCGCGTCGGAGGCGCAGCTGGACGACGAGGTGGCGGCCGTGCTGGGGAGCCGCGACGCGGGCGGAGCGGCGGTGCGCGGAGGCGCCATGCGGGTCGCGGGTTACGTGTTCAACGCGCTGCTCGGCGCGCTGGCGGCGGCGTTCCTGTTCCGCCACCTGGGAGTGAAGCGCGTCGGCTCATACGTCACGGCCATGTCGATCGCCGCGATCGTGGCCGGGCTCTCCGATCTCGGCCTGACCGCGCTCGGCGTGCGCGAGCTGGCGGTCCGCGACCCGCAGGGTCGCTCCAAGCTGATGAGCAACCTGCTCGGGCTGCGCGTGGCCCTCACGCTCGTCGGGATCGCCGGCTCGGTCGCCTTCGCGCTGCTCGCCGGCTATTCCCCGGTCGTGGTCGCCGGGGTGGCGCTGGCGGGCGCGGCGCTGATGTTCCAGAACGTCCAGGCCACGCTGGCGCTGTCGCTCGTCAGCCGCCTGCGCCTTGGCCTGCTGACCGCCACCGACCTCGGTCGTCAGGCGCTTACGACCGCGGCCACGATCGCGCTGGTGGCGCTCGGCTTCAGCCTGCTGTGGTTCATCGGCCTGGCGATTCCCGTGGGCCTGCTGTTCCTGGCGCTGACCGCCTGGCTGGTGCGCCGCGAGGTGCCGCTGCTGCCGCGCTTCGACCGCGCCGAATGGGCCGTGCTCGTCCGCCAGGTGCTGCCCTACTCGGTGGCGGTGGCGCTGGCGGTCATCTACTTCCGCCTGTCCGTGATCTTTGTGTCGCTGACCGCGACGGCGACCCAGCTGGGCTACTTCGCCACGTCATTTCGGATCCTGGAAGTGCTGATCGTGATCCCCGGCCTGATGGTCACGGGCGTGTTCCCGATCTTCGCGCGGGCTGCGATCCACGACCACGAGCGTTTCGCCTATGCCGTCTCGCGCGTGTTCGTCTCCTCGCTGATCGTCGGCGCGTGGTTCGTGCTGGCGCTCGCGCTCGGCGCGCCGCTGGCCATCCACGCGGTCGGCGCGGACGCGTTCTCCAAGGCGATCGGCGTGCTCCGCATCCAGGCGTTCGGCCTCGGCGGCAGCTTCGTGAGCGCCGTGTGGAGCATGGCGCTGCTCAGCCTGCGGCGCAACCGGGAGCTGATGTTCGTCAACCTGGCAGCGCTGATCGTGGGCAGCATCCTGGTCGTCACGTTGGCCTCCACCCACGGCGCGCAGGGGGCGGCGCTGGGCACGGCGATCACGGAGGTGGGGCTGGCGGTGGCGGTCCCGTTCGTGCTCAAGCGCACCGACCCCCACCTGATGCCCTCGCTCTGGGCCGTGCCGCGCGTGGCGCTGGCCGGGGGGCTGGCGGCGTCGGTGGCGTTCATCCCCGGCCTGCCCGCGATCGCGCTGGTCGCGCTGGCCACGATCGTCTACGCGGCGATACTGCTGAGCGTGCGCGCCATACCGGAGGAGCTGTTGGAGGAGCTGCGCCGCGGGCGGGCGCGCATCCTGGCGCGGGGCCGCACGGCATGAGCGCCCGCTCACCCGCCGATGCCGGTGCCGAGCCGCAGGCGGCGCATGACGCCCCCGAGGCCCACGGCTCGCCCGGGGCGCACTCGTGTCCGCTGTGCGGCGGACCCGCGCGCTTCGCCTTCACTGCCGAGGACCGCAACCGCAGGATCACCGCCGAGCGCTTCTCCTATCACCGCTGCCGGGAGTGCTCGTCGGTCTTCCTGGCATCGCCTCCGCGGGACCTTGGCCGCTACTACGGCGGCGGCTACCACCAGTTCGACGCCGACGGCCAGCCGCTGTGGCGCGGCGATCCGGGTCTGCTGGCGGCGGAGGCGTGGCGGGTGCAGACGCTGCGCGCGATCGTCGGCGGGGGCACGCTGATCGACGTGGGCGCGGGCGCGGGCGGCTTCGCGGCGGCGGCGCGCGACGGCGGCTTTGAGGTGAGCGCGATCGAGATGGACGGCGCCTGCTGTGAGCTCATGCAGCGCGAACTGGGCGTGCGCGCGATCTGCACGGACCGCCCGCTGGAGACGCTCAGCACGCTCCCGCCGGCCCGCGTGGTGAGCTTCTGGCACGTGCTGGAGCACCTGCCCGACCCGGCGGCGGCGCTCGCCGCGGCCAACGATGCGCTCGAGCCGGGTGGGGTGCTGGCGATCGCGGTGCCCAACCCCGACTCGATCCAGTTCAAGCTCCTGCGCAGCCGCTGGGCGCACCTGGACGCGCCGCGCCACGTGTGCCTGATGGGCGCCGGGGCGCTGGAGGAGCGCGCACGCGAGCTGGGCCTGGAGCCGGTGCTGAAGACGACGAGCGACCCGTCGGGCCTGGCCTGCAACGTGCACGGCTGGGTGTATGCGCTGCGCAACGATCCCTCCTCGGGGGCCGCGCCGTACGCAGCGTTGCGCGCCGGGGTGCTGCTCGCGCAGGCGCTGGCGCCCGTGGAGCGGCGCGGGTGTCGAGGGGCCGCGCTCACGCTGCTGCTGCGCAAGCCCTCCTGACATGCAAGGCGCTCGAGCACAGCAAGCCGGTGCGCACACCGTTGTGCCGGGTGCTCCGCGGTGAAGTCGCGAGCCGTCAGCGCCGTGGTGCTCACATACGATGGGCGCGAGCTGCTGGAGGTGGTGCTCCCGTCGCTGGCGCGCCAGACGCGCCCGGCGGATGAGGTGATCGTGGTGGACAACGGCTCCAGCGACGGCACGGGCGCGTGGCTGGCGGCCGAGTGGCCGCAGCTGAAGGTGCTGGCGCTGGCGCGCAACGTCGGCGTGGCGGCCGCGCTCAACGGCGGCGTGGCGGCGGCCACGGGCGAGTACGTGGCGCTGCTGAACAACGACCTGGAGCTTGAGCCGGACTGGCTTGCGGAGATGACCGCCGGCCTGGAGCGCCACCCGGACGCGGCCTCGGTGGGGTGCAAGCTGCGCAGCTACCACGATCGCGCGCGCCTGGACGGGACCGGCGACGTCCTCACCCGCCGGCTCGTGGCCTTCCGCCGCGGCGGCGGCGAGCTGGATGAGGGTCAGTACGACCAGGAGCAGGAGATCCTCACGCCGACGGCCGGCGCGGCTCTCTACCGCGCCTCGGCGCTGGCGCGGGTGGGCCCGTTCGACGAGTCCTTCTGGGCCTACTTCGAGGACGTCGACTGGGGACTGCGCGCGCAGCTGGCGGGGCTGCGCAGCTGGTATGTCCCGAGCGCGGTGGCCCACCACATGGGCGGGGCCACCACGGGCGGCGACAGCAGCCCGTTTTATCTGCTGCTGCACTACCGCAACCGCATCGGGCTGATGGTCAAGGACCTGCCGCTGAGCGTGCTGCTGCGCTGCGCGCCGGCGATCGCGCGCGAGCAGGCGGGAACGCTGGTGCACTGTGCGCGCAACGGGACGCTGCGCCTGTATCTGCGCGCGTGGCTGGGCGCGATCCGGCGGCTGCCCCGCTGGCTGCTCGCGCGGCGGCGCATCCAGGGCGCCCGGCGGGTGCCGGCGAGCCGGCTGGGCGAAATGCTGGGCGACTGACGTGGGCGGCGCGGCGGCAGAGGACACGAACGCGACGCAGGCTCGTGCGCAGCCGCGCCTGACTGTGGGGATCGCCACCTACAACGGCCGACACCTGCTGGAGGTCGTGCTGCCGTCCCTGCGCAGGCAGCTCTACGGCGACTTCCGCGTGGTGGTCGTGGACGACGCGTCGAGCGACGACACGGTCGCGTGGCTGCGCGAGCACTGCCCGGAGGTGGAGGTGGTCGTGCATGAGCGCAACCGCGGCGTGACCGGCGCCCTGAACTCCTGCCTGCGGGCGGGAGACTCGGAGCTGGTGGCGCTGCTGAACAACGACGTCGAGCTCGATCCGGGTTGCCTGGGAGAGCTGGTGGCGGCGCTGGCGGCGCACCCGGAGGCGGGCGTGGCGTGCGGCAAGCTGCTGGACTATCGCCAGCGCGAGCTGCTGGACGGCGCCGGGGACATCTACACGTGGGGCGGGGAGGCGAACAGGCGCGGCCAGGGCTCGCGCGACGTCGGCCAGTACGAGCGCCCGCAGGAGATCTTCAGCGCGTGCGGCGCGGCCGCCGTCTACAGGCGCGCGGCGCTCGATGCGGTGGGCGTCTTCGACGAGCGGTTCTTCGCCAACTACGAGGACGTGGACTGGTGCTTTCGCGCCCAGCTGTCGGGCTGGAGTTGCCGCTACGTCCCTACGGCCGTCGCCTGGCACATGGGCAGCGCGACGCTCGGCAAGGGCGCCAGCGACTTCGCCCTCTACCACAACTGGCGCAACGCGATCTGGGTGGTGGTCAAGGACTTTCCCGCATCGGCGCTGCTGCGCCATGCGCCCGAGCTGGCGTTCGTGCAGCTGCGCAACCTGGCGCTCGCGCTGCGCCGCCGCCGCGCCCTGCTGTGGCTGCGGGTGTGGCGCGACGCGCTCGCGGGCATGCCCGCGGTGCTGGGCGAGCGTCGCCGCATCCAGCGCTCGCGGACCCGCTCGACGGCCCAGCTCGACAGGCTGATCGGCTCAGAGGAGTGAGCGCGCCCGCGGCACACGAGGGCGAGGGCCCGCAGCTGCCGGCCGCGCGGCCGGGCAACGCGCTGACGGTCGCGATCGCCACATACAACGGCCGTGAGCTGCTGGCGGGCGTGCTGCGCTCGCTGGCCGCCCAGAGCTTCCGCGACTTCCGCGTGGTGGTGGTGGACGACGGGTCCAGCGACGGCACCGCCGCGTGGCTGTCCGCGCGCTGGCCCGCCGTGGAGGTCGTCGTCCAGCCCAACTCGGGTGTGACCGCCGCGCTCAACTCGTGTCTGCGCGTGGCCCGCGACACGGAGCTGGTGGGGCTGTTCAACAACGACATCGAGCTGGCGCCGGACTGCCTGCAGGAGCTGGTCAGCGCGATGGCCGAGCACCCCGAGGCGGGCTCGGCCAGCCCGAAGCTGCTCGACTTCCACCGGCGCGAGCTGATCGACGGCGCGGGCGATGTGCTGACCTGGGCCGGGCACGGGCACCGGCGGGGCCACGGCGAGCGCGATCGCGGCCAGTACGAGGAGCCGCAGGAGATCTTCGGCCCGTGCGGCGGTGCGGCCGTCTACCGCCGCACGGCGCTGGACGCCGTGGGCGAGCTGGACACGGACTTCCACGCCCTCTTCGAGGACGTGGACTGGGCGCTGCGGGCGCAGCTGGCGGGCCTCGGCTGCCGCTATGTCCCCGCGGCGGTCGTCTACCACATGGGCAGCGCCACGCTCGGGCCCGGTCTCACGGACTTCACCCGCTACCACCTGTGGCGCAACGCCGTGTGGGTGCTGGCGAAGGGGATGCCCTCATCGCTGCTGCTGCGCCACGCCCATCAGCTGCTGGGCGGCCAGCTGGTCAACGTGGCGGTGGCGCTCAAGGATCGCAAGCTCCACATCTTCTGGCGCGCCTGGCGCGACGCGCTGGCGGCGATGCCCCGCATGCTGGCGCGCCGCCGCCAGATCCAGGGGGCGCGGCGGATCGGCCCGCGCGAGCTGGAGCTGCGGCTGAACCGCCGCTGAGCCGCCCTGCCGCCAACACCGCCGCGGCCGCCGCCCGCTCAACGGCGCGCGAGGATGGCGCGTCCGCCGGCGAGGTAGGCGGCTTCTCGCATGCGCTGGGCGAGCGGGGGTCGCAGCGCGCCCGCGGTCTCCCCCGGGCGCAGGGATGGCGCGGGCATGGAGATCCAGCGGGCGAGCGGCTCGGCCACCAGCGGCCAGGTCTGTCCGCGCGCGGCCGCGCGCAGCCTGTCGGCGTAGCTGTCGCGGCCCGCCTCAAGGACGCGCTCCAGCGCCGCGCCCAGCGCGTCAACGTCGCCCGGGGGCGCGACCGCGCCCAGCTCCTCGCGCTGCACCCGCTCGGCGAGATCGTCGCCGCTGGTGCACACCACTGGCAGTCCCGCCCAGAAGCAGTCGAGCAGGCGCGTGCGGTAGGCGAAGCGCGTCTCCAGGTGCTGTCCGTGGGCGGAGATCGCGCACGCGGCCTGCCCCAGCCAGGCGCCGCGCTGCTCGTAGGGGATCCAGCGATCGTGGAAGTGGACCACCGAGTCGAGCACGCCGAGCTCGCCGGCCAGCTTGCGCGCGGCTGTGGAGCTGGCGGCGGCGGCGGGATGATCGGGCGTGGCGCCCATGAACACGAGGCGCACCCGCGGCCGCCGGGCGGCGACGGCGGCCACCGCGCGAATCGCGCTCTCGGCATCCAGCCAGCTCCAGATGCCGCCGTTCCAGAGCACGATCTCGCTGTCTGCGCCGAGCCCGGCGATCGCCTCGCGCGGGCCGCCCCGCCCGGTCGGGGGCGGCGGCGTGTCGGGGACGCCGAAGGGCACCAGATCGATCACCTCGCGCAGGCTGGGATCGCGCTCGTAGAGCTCCGGCCCGATCAGCCGCAGCGCGAGCATCGCGCCGAGCCACAGGTCGCGCTGCGTCTCGCTGGCGCACATGAAGTTGTGGCCCGTGCGCAGCGCCGCGTGCAGCCTGTCGAGGGTGGTGGCCGTGCGCTGGCGGCGCTCCACCGCGCGCGTGCCTGCGAGCAGCTCCAGCGTCTCAAGCGTCTCCGGGCAGTAGAGGTCCACGATCACCCGCGCCGGCGAGCGCCGCAGCCAGCGGTCGCCCAGCGGCCACTGGGGGTGTGCCACAACCGCGTCGGCGCCCTCGATCAGCGGGCGCAGCGCGCCCGGCGCGTGCGCCCGGAAGGCGACCGTGCGCACGCCGTCGCGCTCGCGCTGCTCGGTCCCGCCGTGCGCCACCGTGACCTCCGCCGCGCCGCTGAGCGCGCGCGCCAGCTCCCAGCAGCGGATGCCAAGGCCGGCCATGTTCTCGCCCACGGGGTCGGCGCAGATGAACAGGACGCGCGGCCGGCGCGCCGCGGTCGCGGCTCCGACCGCCGCAGCTTCCACTGCCGCGGGCTCGGCGGCTCCGGGTCCAACGGCCGCCTGCGGTCCGCGCTCAGGCGGCGCGCCGTCGATACACACCTCGTCTCATGGCCAGCGAATCGCGGAAGGTGATGGTGCGGTCCACGGCCGCGGCCGGCGGCCGCGCCAGCCGCGGAGCGCTGCGCCCCGCGCGCCACCCCGCCAGCCTGCCCCGCAGCGCGGCCAGGTCGCGCGAGAAGAGCAGATCCGCGAGGACCACCACGGTCTCGGTGGCAAGCGTGCGCGGCGCCGAGCGGCCGCGCAGCAGGCCGTAGCGGCGCACCAGGTAGCCGCGTCCGAAGCCGCCGTGGCGCCGCTGCCAGGCCGAGCGGTGCCCGTGCGTGGCCGAGCCGAGGTGCACGCCCACGGCGTCGCTCGCCAGCGCTGCCCTCCAGCCGGCGCTGCGCAGGCGCAGGGCGAGGTCGAAGTCCTCCATGTAGGCGAAGATCGCCTCGTCCAGCCCGCCCACCTGCTCCCACGCGCTGCGGCGGTAGGCGGCCGCCGTGCCCGCCGGTCCCGCCAGCACCGGGCGCGCCTGGCCCGCAGCTGCTGCGTCAAGGCCCTGCAGGCGCGGAAAGCACCCCAGCGCCCCGTCGGCCACGAGGCCCGCGCTGTCGATCAGCCGCTCGCCGGGCTGCAGCATCAGCGCTGCCACCGAGCCCACCTGGGCGTCCTGCGCCAGCGGCGCCACCAGTCGCTCCAGGAAGTCGGGGCGGGCGTCCACGTCGTTGTTCAACAGCACCACCACCTCGCCCGAGCCGGCCGCCACGCCGCGGTTGCACGCCTCCGCGAAGCCGCGGTTCTCGTCGAAGCTCTCCACGTGCACGTCCGGCCACTCGGCGCGAACGCGCGCGCGGGTGTCGTCGGTCGAGCCGTTGTCCACGAGGATCACGCGATGCGCGACCGTCTGCGCGCGCAGATGGCGCAGGCAGCTGTCGGTCAGCTGGTAGCGGCCGTAGGCGACGATCACCACATCGATCGAGGGAGGCATGACGCCTCATCGTATTGGCGGCGTGCGATGCCCCGGAGCGATGGCACTAGCCTGTCCCTCGTTGCCCGCGCGCCAGCCTCATATCGGCCTGAACCTGATCTTCCTGGTGCCGGGCGAGACGGGCGGCATGGAGGTGGCCGCGCGCGAGCTGATTCCGGCGATGCTCGCGGCGGCGCCCGCGG
>DAINPC010000015.1:0-18307 GCA_036743695.1 Solirubrobacteraceae bacterium
AGGTACTCCTGGGCTGCCAGCTCGTTGCCGGGGGGGTTGACCGTGTTGAAGCGGATCAGTCGCGTGAGCAGCTCTTCGGCAGCGGCGGCTGGAGAATCGAGGCTCATCCGCGGGATCGTACGCCAGCGCGGCTCGCCTGCGCCGACGGAGCCACGCGCGCCGCGCTCAGACGGCTGCCGGGGCGGCGGGCGGCTGCGGCAGCTCCAGCCCGGCCGAGTGAGGCGAGGCCTCCGAGCGGCGCGCGCTCGCGATCTCCTGCGCGCTCACCTTCCGCGGGTGATGGCAGGCCGCCAGGTGCCCCCCCGGATACTCGACCAACGGCGGCTCGGCCGTGTTACAGATCTCGCTCGCGAACTCGCAGCGCGTGTGAAACCGGCAGCCGGACGGCGGCGCGACCGGGTTGGGCGGCTCGCCCTGCACGACCACGCGCATCCGCTGGCGATTCTCGCGCGGGTCGGGGATCGGGATGGCGCTCAAGAGCGCCTCGGTGTAGGGATGGATCGGCTTGAGGTAGAGCTCCTCGGCCGGAGAAACCTCGACGACCTTCCCCAGATACATCACCGCAATCCTGTCCGATACGTGGCGCACGACCGAGAGGTCGTGGGCGACGAACACGTAGCTCAGCCCGAGCTCGTCCTGCAGCTCGTCGAGCAGGTTGATCACCTGCGCCTGGATCGACACGTCGAGCGCGCTCACGGGCTCGTCGAGCATGATCAACCGCGGTTGCATCGCCAGCGCGCGCGCGATCCCGATGCGCTGGCGCTGGCCGCCGGAGAACTCGTGCGGGTAGCGGTTCAGGTGCTCGGGGTTCAGCCCCACCCGCTCGAGCAGCTCGCGTGTCTGCGCCGGCACCTCGCTGCGGGGCATCCCCCGCAGCCGCAGCGGCGTCGCGAGTATCTGGGCGACGCGCTTGCGGGGGTTCAGCGAAGCCTGGGGGTCCTGAAAGACCATCTGCAGCTCCGCGCGCACGTCTCCCAGCTGACGCCGCCCGGCGTGCGTGATGTCCTTCCCGCGAAAGCGGATCACTCCACCCGTGGCATCGACCAGCCGCGCCAGACAGCGGATCAACGTGGTCTTGCCGCAGCCGGACTCCCCCACCACACCCAGCGTCTCGCCCTCATTCAACACGAGGGTGACGTCGTCGACGGCGTGCACGTACTCGACCGAGCGCCTGAGCAGCCCCCGGCGCACCGGGAACAACACCTGCAGATGCTGGACGTCGAGCAGCGGCGGCGGCGGCGCCACTGCGCCATGCTCGCCGTCGCCCCCCCCGCCGCCCGCGCGCTCGAGGGACGGGGGCGTCGCGAGGCTCGCTGACGTGTCGCTCACGAGATCACCGTGCCCTCGCTCGCCAGGCCGATGCGTCCATCCACCTCGCGCAGCCTGCGCTTCTCGGACGCCTCCAACCAGCATCGGTCCAGATGCCCGGGCGCGTCGGGAAGCCCTGCCCGCAGCGGCGGTATCTCGCCGCAGCGGTCGAAGGCATAGGCGCAGCGCGGGCGGAAGTGGCACCCCGCTGGCGGGTTCAACAGCGAGGGCGGCAGTCCGGGGATCGCCGGTAGGCGCTGCGAGCGGTCGCGGTCGAGCCGCGCGATCGACCCGAGGAGGCCCCACGTGTAGGGGTGCTGGGGGTCGTAGAAGAGCTCGTCGAGCGTGCCCTGCTCGACGACCCGGCCTGCGTACATCACGACGACGCGGTCGGCGATGTCCGCCACCACGCCGAGGTCGTGCGTGACCAGCATGATCCCCGCCCCCGTCTCCGTGCGAAGCTTGCCCAGCTCCTGCAGTATCTGAGCCTGGATCGTCACGTCCAGAGCGGTCGTCGGCTCGTCCGCGATCAGAAGGCTTGGTGAGCACGACAGCGCCATCGCGATCATCACGCGCTGGCGCATCCCCCCCGAGAACTCGTGCGGGTAGGAGCGCGCCCGCTCGCGTGCTCGCGGGATGCCGACGCGCTCCATCAGCTCGACCGCGCGCGAAAGGGCCTGCTCCTTGGAGACCTCCGGCTCGTGTGCGCGGATCTGCTCGACGATCTGGTTGCCGATCCGCATGACGGGGTTCAGCGAGCTCATCGGATCCTGGAAGATCATCGCGATGCGGCCCCCGCGAATCCGCTGCAGCTCGCTCTCGCTCGCGTCGATCAGGTCGGTGCCTTCCAGGTAGGCGTGCCCCTGAAAGCTAGCGTTGGGCGAGCGCGTCAAGCCCAGCAGCGTCATCGCCGTCACGGACTTTCCCGAGCCCGACTCGCCCACGACGGCCACGACCTCTCCGCGCTCGACGTCGAAGGAGAGGCCGTCTACGGCGCGCACCGTTCCCTCCTCGGTCGCGAAGGAGACGTGCAGGTCATTCACCTCAAGCAGCCGCTCGCCGGACATCAGTTCAACCTGATCCGCGGATCGAGCACCGCGTAGACGACGTCGGTCACCGCACCGAGCACGACGACGAAGAACGCGGTCAACATCGTGATCACGAGAATCGGCGGTACGTCCAGACGCCCGATCGATTCAGCCGCGTACTGACCGACGCCGTGCAGGTTGAAGACAGTCTCGATCAGCAGCGCCGCACCACCGAACAGCGCAGCGAGGTCGAGCCCCCACAGCGTGATGACCGGTATCAGGCTGTTGCGCAGCACGTGATGCACGAGCACTTCGCGGCGGGAGAGGCCCTTCGCCCGCGCCGTGCGCACGTAATCCTCACCGAGGGTGTCGAGCGTGTTCGATCTCAACACACGCGAGTAGATCCCCACGTAGAGGATCGCCAGCGACACCCACGGCATGATCAGGTGGGTGAGCCAGCCCCACGGATCGCTTGTCAGCTTCACGTAGCCGCCGATCGGGAAGATGCCCGCCTTGTAGGCGAGGTAGTACTCCATCACCGCCCCGAGGAAGAATGCGGGCATCGAGATCCCGAACATCGCCAGTACGGTCAGCGCGCGGTCGGTGAAGCGTCCGGCGCGCACCGCGCTCATGAGCCCGAACAGGATCCCGAACGCCAGGAACAGCACGCCCGCTCCTAGCGCGAGGGAGACCGTCACCGGCAGATCCCGCCAGATCTCGCTCTCGACATTCTGCTGCTGGCTGTAGGAGATCACTTCGCCGTCGAAGACCTTTTCCATCGTCTTGGCGTACTGGACGTAGATCGGCTTGTCGAACCCCCACTGTTTGCGCACGTCTTCGATCTGTTGCGGCGTGGCCAGCCGCCCGGCGAGGCGGAGCGCCGGGTCGCCGTTGGGGATCGCCTGGAAGATCAGGAACGTCAGCACTGAGATCGCGAACATCACTCCGAGCATCGACGCCAGGCGACGGACGATGAAGGTGGCCATCAGCGCTCCACCCTGATGCGCGCGCGGGGGTCGAAGGCATCGCGCACGCCGTCACCGAGCACGTTCACACCGAGCACCGTGAGCATCAGCATGATCCCCGGCACCAGGGTCGTATGGATGGCCGCCGGAATGAAGCGGATGCCGTCGCCGATCATCGTCCCCCACGACGGGTTCGGCGGCTGGACGCCCGCGCCCAGGAAGGACAGGGAGGCCTCGAGCAGGATCGAGTTGGCGAGCATCAACGGCACCAGCACGATGATCGTCGAGGCCAGGTTCGGCAGCACCTCGCCGAACATGATCTGCAGGTGCCCCAGCCCCTGCGCGCGCGCGGCGTCGATGAACTCCTTCTCGCGCAGTCCGAGTATCTGGCCGCGCAGCGGCTTTGCCACGTAGGGCACGTAGACGACACCGACGATCACGGCCGGCACCATCAGCGAGTTGCCCTGGATTTCGATCACCCCGAGGTTGAGGCCGCCAACGGCCAGCACAACTCCCAGCGCGACACCGAGCAGCAGGGCCGGATAGGCCCAGATCACGTCCATCGCACGCGAGAGCACGCCGTCGACGGGTCCGCGGAAGTAGCCCGAGAGGAGCCCCACAATGACCGCGAGCACCATCGTGATGAGCGTCGCGACAGCGCCGATGAAGAGCGAGTTGCGCCCTCCGTAAAGCAGCCGCACGGCGACGTCGCGCCCATTCTGATCGGCACCGAGGAAGAAGCGCGAGTGCCACGTCGGGCCGATCGGGATGCCTGACGGGGAGAGCACTTCCACGATCTTGCCCCCGACCTTGACCTGTTCGGTGATGTGGTTGGCGTCGGGAGTGGTATGGGCGACGTCGCGCGCATACACCGGCGCGAGCAGGCACAGGATCACCATTGCCGCGAACAGCCCACCGAAGGCGAGGGCGACGCGATTACGCCGCAGCCGCCTCCAGGCCAGCCGGTAGGGCCCGATTCCGGCGACGGTCCGGCGAGAGTCGACGCTCGCCGGAGGCCCGCCGCCGGGAAGCTCGCTTTCGATCGTGCGTTCGATGGCCATTGGCTTCCTGCTGAGACGACCGAATCGCGGGCCTTGCTCGCTGACCGGGCCGGCGTCGGAGGGGCCGCGTTGAGGCCCCTCCGACGCGCGCCGCTATTTCAGCTGCCAGGACGTCCAGTCGTTGCCGTAGACGGGATGGAAGATCGCCGTCCCGAAGTTGAGCCGTTGCGAGAAGAACTTGGGCACCTCCTCGTAGCCGAACACCGCGACGTACGCCTTTTTTGCGACATATTCGTCAAGCGCTTCCCAGCGTTTGGCAACGGACTGCAGGTTCGTCGAGGGCACCTTGTCCAGCACCGCGAGCTCACTCTGGATGTGCGGGTCTTCAACCAGGCTGAAGTTCTGGTTGTTGGTTTCCTGGATCGACTTTGCGTTCAACAGCAGATAGAAGTCCGACGGGTTCGGGAAATCCTGGTTCCAGTCTGCGAATCCCGCTTGCGGGTTCAGCTTCAGGTTGCCGACCGTCGGGAAGTACGTAGCGTCGGCGATGATCTTCTCGGTCGCTTTCAGCCCGATCGAGTTGAGCACGCTCGCAAAGTAGTCGACGTATTCACGACGAGGCTGGCGAGTCTCGCCCCACACGGTCACCGAAGCGCCTGCCAGACCCGATTTCTGGATCAGTTCTTTGGCCTTGGCCAGGTTCGGCGCCGCGTTGGGATCACCGAACGGGCATGCCCCCCGCGGGTGGCCGATCATGCCGACCGGCAAAAAGAAGCACGCCGGGGTCTGGAAGCCGCTGTCCAAGCGCGAGAGCGCACGCCGGTCGAGCGCG
Source organism: Solirubrobacteraceae bacterium (assembly GCA_036743695.1). GTDB lineage: Bacteria > Actinomycetota > Thermoleophilia > Solirubrobacterales > Solirubrobacteraceae > Palsa-744. The sequence goes on from DAINPC010000015.1 coordinate 5,135, forward strand.
TACATGACCGCTTCGCGCACCTGCTGGTTGTTGAACGGCGCGACTTTCGTGTTCAGGAAGAAGTAGAACGTCGAGACGGTCGGGTTCTTGGAGTAACGCGCCGAAGCCTGCGACTGGATCTGCGGGAGCAGCGCCGCGGGCAGCGTGTCGGCCCAGTCGAACGCGTCGGCCGAGTTGTTGAGTACCTGCTGGGCCTCGGACTGGGTGTTGCTGATGATCTTCACGTCCACGTTGACGTGGCCGGCCGGAATCCCGGGAATCTTGTCTTTGCTCCAGTTCGGGCTCTTGACGACCGAGAAGGACTGGTTGGGAACCACGTTCGTGATCTCATACGGCCCCACGCCCGGCGGCAGGTTGTTGCTGAGGTTGCTGATCGCCGTGCCGGTCGGTACGAGCGCCGCGGCCGGGAACGCGAGCACGTTGGCGAAAGCCCCGTAGGGCGCGAGAAGCTCGATCGTGATCTTCCCGGTCGTATCTTCTGCCTTGATGCCCGAGATGCTTTTCGCGGTGCCCTTGTCAAAGGCCTCAGCGCCAGCGATGTTTTCGGTGAAGAACGACTTGCCCCCCCAGTTGAGCTTGATCGAGCGCTGGATCGAGTAGGCGAAGTCGCTGGCCTTCACCGGCGCTCCGTTGGAGTAGATGAGCCCTTTACGCAGGGTGAAGGTATAGGTCTTGCCGTCGCTTGAGATCGTCGGCAGGGTTTGCGCGACCCCAGGGATCAGCTTGGTGCCCGCTTCGCCGTTGGCGTGCGCGTAGGTCAAGAGCCCCGTGTAGGCGATCCAGTCCGCCTCAGCCGCCTGCGTGGTGTAGCCCAGACCCGGGTCGAGGTAGTCCGGGGCAGTGCCCATCAGGTTCGTGACGGTCGAGCTGCTGCTTTTCGATGAGCTCCCGCACGCGCTGAGCGCACCCGCGAGCGTGACCGTGAGCAGTAGGGCGACCAGCAGGCGAAGGCTCTTTAGCACTTGGATCCCTCCTAAGGGAAGATGCATCTGACGACAATGTAGAGAAGTTCGACACCTTCTCGCCGGCGACCTGCCTAAAACTCGACCGAGATCGCAACCTCGGCCTTGTGGGCGCCCCACAGACCTCCGCACTCGGAGGATACTGCGCTGATGGACACCCTCTTCGACGAGGATCCGGCGCGCGAGCAGAGCGGTCGGTCCGCCAACAGGGGGAGTCCCGACGGGTCGGCGGGCAGCGCAGCGGCACGCCCGCTCGCCGTGAGGATGCGCCCGCAGAGCATCGAGGAGTTCGTCGGCCAGTCGCACCTGCTCGGCCCGGGCTCGGCCCTGCGCACGGCGATCGAGCAGGGCCACCCGCACTCGATGGTGCTCTACGGTCCGCCCGGCTCGGGCAAGACGACGCTCGCGCGGATGGTGGCCGCGCGCTCGAGCGCGGCGTTCGAGGAGCTGAGCGCCGTGCAGGCGGGGCGCGCGGAGGTGCGCGCGGTGATCGAGCGGGCGGCCCACCGGCGCGACACCAGCGGCGGGCAGACGGTGCTGTTCCTCGATGAGATCCACCGCTTCAACAAGGCCCAGCAGGACGCGCTGCTGCCCGCGGTGGAGGAGGGCCTGCTGACGCTGATCGGCGCCACCACCGAGAACCCGGCGTTCGAGGTCAACGGCGCGCTGCTCTCGCGCCTGCGCGTGTATGCACTGCAGGCCCTGACCGCCGAGGAGCTGGCAACGGTGCTGCGCCGCGCCGCGGGCACCTCGATGGCGGTGCAACCGGACGCGTTCGACTTCCTGGCGGCGCGCAGCGAAGGCGACGCGCGTACGGCGCTCAACGCGCTCGAGCTGGCCGCCGCGACCGCCGCGGAGCTGGGTGAGGAGCGGGTGACCCTGCAGCGTGTCGAGGACGCGCTGCAGCGGCGGGCGATCCTCTACGACAAGGGCGGCGACCGCCACTACGACTACATCTCCGCGTGGATCAAGGCGACGCGGGGCTCGGATCCCGACGCCTCGCTGCACTACCTGGCGGTGATGCTGGAGGGCGGCGAGGACCCGCGGTTCATCGTGCGGCGGATGGTGATCCTCGCCTCCGAGGACATCGGCAACGCCGACCCCGCCGCCCTGTCGCTGGCCACGGCGGCCGCCCAGGCGGTCGAGCTGGTGGGGCTGCCCGAGGCGCGCTACGCGCTGGCGCAGGCGGCCATCTACCTGGCGCTGGCGCCGAAGTCCGACGCGGCCGGGCGCGCGCTCTCGGCGGCCGCCGAGCACGTCCGCCAGCACGGCGCGGCGCCGGCGCCCGCATGGCTGCGCTCCGGGCCGCTGGCCGATCTCCGATCGGTTGGCCAGCAGCGGGGCGCCTATGACAACCCGCACGCGCACCCCGGCCACGTCTCCTCGCAGGAGCTGGCGCCGGAGGGCCTCGCCGGCGCGCGCTACTACCAGCCCGATGAGGCGGAGGCCGAGCTCGCCCTGCGCCTGCAGCGGATTCGCTCCGAACGCGGCCTGGAGCAGTGATAATCGCTCCCCGATGAGCACCACGAACGAGACCTCCGCCGACGAGGAGCAGCTCATTGCGCGCGATCCGGCCACCGGGGCGATCCTCGGCACGGTCCCCACCACCCCGGCCGAGCACATCGACGCGGTCGTCCAGGACGTGGCCAAGGTGCAGCCGCTGTGGGCGCTGCTGCGCCTGCAGGATCGCGCCCGCTACATGCGCAGGATGGCCCAGTCGGTGATCGACGACTTCGACGAGCTGCGGCGGACGCTCGCGCGCGAGCAGGGCAGGCCGGGTGCGGAGATCGCCGCGCTGGAGCTGCTGGCCGCGATCGACGCGCTGAAGTGGATCGCCGAGGACGGCGCCGAGGTGCTGGGCAGCCGGCGCGTGGGCATCCACCGCTCGATGTCGCTGCTCAAGCGCGGGCGGATCGCCTACGAGCCGTATGGGGTCGTAGGCGTGATCGGCGCGGGCAGCGCTCCCTTCGCCCAGCCGCTGGGGCAGATCGCGGGGGCGCTGCTGGCGGGGAACGGGGTGACGTTCAAGCCCGCCCGCCGGGCATGCCTGGCGGGCGAGCGGATCGCGCGGGTGCTGGCGCGTGCCGGCCTGCCGGAGGGTCTGGTGCGGATCGTGCACGGCGGCGCGGAGGTGGGCGTGGCGCTGGCGCAGGCGCCCGTGGACAAGATCCTGTTCACCGGCTCGCCCGACGTCGGTCGCGCGGTCGCGCGGTCGTGCGTGTCGCACGAGAAGGAGGTGACTGTGGAGCTGGGCGGCAAGGACGCCATGCTCGTGCTCGCCGACGCGCGCCTGCCGCGCGCTGTGGCCGGCGCGCTGTGGGCCGGATGCGCCGGTGCGGGACAGGCACGCGGCGCGATCGAGCGCGTGTACGTCGCACGCGAGGTCCATGAGCGCTTCCTCGCGGGGCTGATCGGCGGGGCGCGGGCGCTGAGGGTGGGCGACCCCGGCGATCCCCGCGTGCAGGTCGGACCGCTTGCCTCCGCGCGCCGCGCCGCCCACGTGGAAGCGCTGGTGGCGGAGGCGATCGAGCAGGGCGCCCGACTTCACTGCGGCGGACCCGTCAGCCCGCCCGGCTGCGAAGCCGGCTGCTTCTACGCCCCCGCGGTGATCACGGGGACCACGCCCGAGATGCGCATCTCGCGCGAGCCGCTGGACGGACCGGTGCTGACGGTGGTGCCGTTCGACTCCGTCGAGGAGGCGATCGCGCTGGCCAACGACAGCGCCTACGGGCTGGGCGCCTCGGTGTGGACGGCTGACCGCTATCAGGGAACGCGGATCGCGCGCGAGCTGCATGCGGGCATGGTGTGGCTCAACGACCACCTCCCCGCTCCCACCGTCTCGCGCGGGCCCTGGGGCGCGGCCGCCGGCAGCGGCCTCGGGCGCACGCTCGGAGCGGCGGGGCTGAGGGCGTGCGCCCAGGAAAAGCTCATCACCTGGGACCCCCCCGCGTACAGGGGTCAGTGGTGGGGCCCCTACGACGCCACGAGCACGCGGGCGGCGCAGGCGGTGGCGAAGATCCGCTCCGGGCGGGAGTCAGACCGCGAGCGAGCCTGGCGCAAGGGCGCCCTCGCGCTGGCACGGCTGGGGGCGCGGGCGCTCGGTCGGGGGCTGCCGCGGTAGCGGCGCCGCGGCCGTGGGTCGCGGCCCGGGCTGCACTACTCTTGGAGCTGATGCCCGCCCAAGCTTATGCAGGCAAGGAGTGCGTCTGCCAGCTGCGCAGGGGAATCTGCGACCAGAGCTGCGTGCAGGGGATGCTCGACACCCCCTTCTACATCGCCTGCCTGAAGCTCACGGGCCGGCGCTGCGTGGTGATCGGCGGCGGCGAGATCGGGCTGGAGAAGGTCGAGGGACTGCTCGCCTGCGACGGCGAGGTGACGCTCGTGGCGCCCGAGGCCGAGCCGGCCCTGGCCGAGTACGCGCGCGAGCGCTCGATCGCGTGGGAGCGGCGCGCATACGCGGGCGCGGGCGACCTGGAGGGCGCGTTCATGGCGATCGCCGCCACCGACGACACGGATGTCAACATCGCGGTGTTCGAGGACGCTGAGCGCCGCGCGATGCTCGTCAACGTGGTGGACGTGCCGCCGTTGTGCAACTTCATCCTGCCGGCGATCGTGCGCATGAGCCCGCTGGCGATCGCGATCTCCACCGCGGGCGCCTCGCCGGCGCTGGCCAAGCGCATGAAGCGCGAGATCGAAGCCCAGTTCGGCGAGCCCTACGCGCAGCTGGCTGTGCTGCTGGGCGAGGTGCGCGGCTGGGCCAAGGGCACGCTCGCCACCTATCAGGAGCGCAAGGAGTTCTTCGAGGGGATCGTCAATGGAGAGCCGGACCCGGTGGCGCTGCTTCGAGCCGGCGAAGAGCAGGCTGTGCGCGAGCTGATCGCGCAGGCGCAGAGCGCGCACGCGCTGCCCGTCTAGAGAGCCCTGAGGGTGGCCGCACTCGAGGTCGAGGGGCTGGCTCGGCGCTACGGCGAGCGCGAGGCGCTGAGCAACGTGTCGCTGACGCTGCAGGAGGGTCAGACGCTGGTCGTGTTCGGGCCCAACGGCGCCGGCAAGACGACGCTCCTGCGGGTGCTCGCCACGCTGCTGCACCCGCACGCCGGTCGGGTGAGCGTGCTGGGCAGGAGCCTGCCCAGCGACGCCTGGGCGGTGCGCGGGCGCGTCGGCCTGCTCGCCCACGAGCCGCTGCTCTACCGCGAGCTGACCGCGCAGGAGAACCTGCGCTTCCACGCGCGCCTGCACGGCGTGGACGACGAGCGGGTGGGCGAGCTGCTGGAGTCCGTCGCGATGTCCACTCGCAGCCGTGAGCCGCTGCGGACGCTCTCGCGCGGCATGATCCAGCGCGTGGCGGTCGCCCGCGCGGTGCTTCACAGCCCCGAGCTGCTGCTGCTGGACGAGCCGCATTCGAACCTCGACCCCGCCGCGGTCGAGCTGGTGGCCCCGCTGATCGGCGCGGCCTCCGGACGCACGCGGGTGATCTGCAGTCACGACCCGGGCGGCGGGCTGGCCGAGGCCGACATCGTGCTCGGCCTGCGCGACGGGCGCACGGCCCTCCTGCGCGAGGTCGCGCAGGTCGACCCGAGCGAGATCACGGAGCTCTACCGGTGAGGCGCACCGTCGGTGCGCTGCTGCGCAAGGAGCTGCTGGTGGAGCTGCGCACGCTCGAGTCCGTTCCCGGCATGTCGCTGTTCGCGGTGACAACGTTCGTGGTCTTCCATTTCGCGCTGAACCGCAACAGCGTCGACGGGGACCTCGCGGCGGGCATCCTCTGGGTGACGCTGCTGTTCGCCGCGATCCTCGGGGTCAATCGCCTGTTCGTCGCGGACGCGGAGGAGGGCGGATTCGACGCCTTCCTGCTGGCGCCGGTCGATCGCAGCGCGATGTTCATCGCCAAGGCGCTGACGCTGCTGGCCTACATGGTGGTTCTCGAGCTGGTGGCCGTGCCCGCGTTCGCGCTGCTGCTGCTCGGCCCCTCGCTCGGCGGCGCGATGCCCGGCCTGGCGCTCATCCTGCTGCTGGGCGACGTGGGAGTGGCCGTGATCGGCACGCTCGTGGCGGCGCTGGCCGTCCGCACCCGCGCGCGCGACCTGCTGGGGCCGCTGCTGGCGCTGCCGCTGCTGGTCCCGATCGTGATCGGTGGCGCGCGCGCCACCTCGCCGCTGCTGGCGCTCGCGCACCCGACGGGGCCCGCGGCCCGGTGGCTGGCGACCCTGGGGCTCTATGATCTGGTGTTCGGGCTGATCGCCTTCGCCCTGTTCGATTTCCTCCTGGAGGACTAGTAAACCCATGTACGGGAAGGGTCTGCGCGCTCTGAGCATCTGCACCGTGGCCGCGATGGCGCTCGCGCTCGGGCTCGTGTTCTTCTACGCGCCGCTGGAAGCCGAACAGGGCTTCCTGCAGAAGATCTTCTACCTGCACGTGCCGCTGGCGATCGTCGCCCTGTGCGGCTTCGTGATCGGCGGCCTGCTGGCGATCCAGCACCTGCGCACGCGCGACGCCCGCTGGGACATGCGCTCCTACGTGGCCATCCACATGAGCCTGATCTTCGCCGTGGGCACGCTGATCACCGGCTCGATCTGGGCCAAGGGCTCGTGGGGACACTGGTGGGTGTGGAACGAGCCCACGCTGGTGTCCTTCCTGATCGTCTTCCTGCTCTACGCCACCTACCAGCCGCTGCGCTTCGCCATCGAGGACCCCGAGCGCCAGTCCCGCTACGCGTCCGTGTTCGCGGTCACGGCGGGCGCGTTCGTGCCGATGAACTTCGTCGCGGTGCGGCTGTCGACCGCCTACCTGCATCCGCGGGTGCTCGGCGGCACCTCCAACCTGCCCGGGGCGATGGCGCTCACGTTCCTGGTCTCGCTGATCGCCATGGCGCTGCTGTACGCGACCCTCTGCAAGTACGAGCTGACTGCCAAGCACACGCGCGCGCAGGTGCGGGCGCTGCGCAGGCGGCTCTCGGGCGAGACGGGGTTCGCGAGCGGTCCGCGCAGCGCGGCTCCCGCCGCGAGCCTGCAGCCCGCAGCGGGGACGGCGGCGGGCGCGTCGGCGAGGTCGGGGCTCTGATGGCCGCGCTGGTGCTCGGCGAGCTGCCCGCCCTGCCGCTGCACGAGGCGGGCAAGTACGTGGCGGGCGCCTACGTGGTGCTGTTCGCGATCGTGCTGATCTACGTGGCGATCATGGCCATCCGCCTGAGCCGGATCGAGCGCGAGCTGGGCGAGCTGTTGGCGCTCTCCGAGCGCTCCGCAGAGGCGCCGGCCGGGCGCGAGCAGGGGTCCGCGCAGCAGGAGAGCGCGCAGCGGGAGTCCGCGACGGCATGAGCGAGCTGCTGGCGCTTGGCATCTCGCACAAGACCGCCCCGGTGGCGCTGCGCGAGCGCCTGGCCTTCACCGAGCCCGAGGCCATCGAGTTCGCCCGGCAGGCCACGGCCACCGCGGAGGTGCGCGAGGCGGTGGTGATCTCCACGTGCAACCGCACGGAGGTCTACGTGGTGGTGGGCGACCCCGTGCGGGCGGAGTCGGACATCCTGGGCCTGCTGGCCCGCCGCGCGGACATCCGCCCGACGGAGCTGGCCGAGGCGATCTACTCGCCGCGCAACTGCGACACCGCGCGCCACCTCTACCGCGTGACCGCGGGCCTCGAGTCGATGATCGTCGGCGAGGCGGAGGTCCAGGGCCAGGTCAGGCGCGCCCACGAGGCGGCGATGCGCGCGGGCGCCACCGGGCCGCTGTCCAACCGCCTGTTCGCCGCCGCCCTGACCACGGGCAAGCGCGTGCGCACGGAGACGGGCATCGGCTCCAGCCGCGTGAGCGTGCCCTCGGTGGCGGTGGACCTCGCGCTGAGCGTGCTCGGCGGGCTGGAGCGGCGCCACGTGGTGATCCTCGGCGCCGGGGAGACCAGCGAGCTGACGGCGCGCGCGCTGGCCGAGCAGGGCGCGGGCACGATGTTCGTGGCCAACCGCCACGCCGACCGCGCGCTCAGCCTGGCCCAGCGCTTCGGCGGATCGGTTGTGGGGCTGGACAAACTGCCCGACCAGCTGCAGCGCGCGGACATCGTGCTGTCCTCGACCTCCTCGCCCCATCCGATCGTGGGGCGCGAGGAGCTGGAGCTGGTGATGGCCGAGCGCGGGGGCCGCCCGCTGCTGCTGATCGACATCGCTGTGCCGCGCGACATCGACCCCGGCTGCGCGGAACTGGAGGGCGTCAGCCTCTATGACATCGACGATCTGCAGGCGGTGGTCGCGCGCAACCTCAGCTCGCGCGAGGAGGAGACCCCACGGGCGCTCGAGATCGTGGAGGAGGAGATCCACCGCTTCGCCCGCTGGCTCGGTCAGCTGGACACGCTGCCCACGGTCAGCGCGCTGCGCGAGCACGGCAACACGATCGCGGAGCAGGTGCTGGCGGAGAACTCGGGGCGCTGGGAGTCCGCTTCCGCGCGCGACATCGCGCGCGTGGAGGCGATCGCGCGGGCGGTGATGAGCCGCCTGCTGCACGAGCCGACCATCCGCCTGCGCAGCCTCGGCGGCGACCGCGGCCACGCGAGCCTGGAGATCGTGCGCGAGCTGTTCGGACTGCATGAGGACGCACCGGTCGAGGAGCAGCCCTCGGCGGAGCTGGCGGAGGTCCACGACCTGCGCCGCCGTCGCGAGCGCTGATGCGGATCGGAACCCGGCGCAGCGCGCTGGCGCTGGCGCAGGCCAAGCTCGTGGCGGACCGATTGGGAATCGGTCCGCACGGACGGGAGTGCGAGATCGTCCCGATCGTGACCGGCGGCGACAGGGGCTCGGCCGCGCAGGACAAGTCTCGATGGGTGGCCGAGCTGGAGCAGGCGCTCGCCGCGGGCGAGATCGACCTGGCGGTGCACTCGGCCAAGGACCTGCCCGGCGAGCTCGCCGACGGGCTCTCCTTGCACGGCGCCCCCGCGCGGGCGGCGCCCGAGGACGTGCTCTGCGGCGTGGCGGACCTCAGCGCACTTGCGCCCGGAGCGCGGGTGGGCACGAGCAGCATCCGCCGCATGGCGCAGCTGCGCGCCGCCCGTGAGGATCTCGACGTGGTGGCGATCCGCGGCAACGTCGACACCCGGCTGGGCAAGCTCGCCCAGCCGGGCGAGGACCTGCGGGCGATCGTGCTCGCGCGCGCGGGGCTGCAGCGCCTGGGGCGCGAGGCGGAGCTCGGCGGAGTGCTCGACCCGGAGCGCTTCGTGCCGGCGCCGGGGCAGGGCGTGCTGGCCCTGGAGGGCCGCACGGGGGACACGCGCACGCGTGCGGCCGTGAGCGCGATCACCGACCCCGGCACGTTCGCGTGCCTGCTGGCGGAGCGTGCGCTGGCGCGCGAGCTGGAGGCGAGCTGCCACACGCCGCTGGGCGCGTGCGCGGAGGCAGTGGGCGAGGACGGCCTGCGGCTGCGCGCGTGGGTGGGCCTGCCCGACGGCTCCGCGTGGGCGAGCGACGAGCTGCTGGGCGAGCGCTCCGCGCCGGAGGCGTTGGGGCGCGAGGCGGCCGCGCGCCTGCGCTCGGCCGGGGCCGCGGAGATGCTGCGCCGTGCCGAGCAGATGGCGGTCCTCGGCGGTGGCTGAGCCGCGCCCCGGCTGCGTCTACCTGGTGGGTGCCGGCCCCGGCGATCCGGGGCTGCTGACGGCGCGTGCGCTGGAGCTGATCGCAGCTGCGGAGGTGATCTTGTACGACCGGCTGATCCCCGGCGGCGCGCTCGACGGCGCGCGCGGGGACGCTGAGCTGCTGTACGTGGGCAAGGAGGGCGGTGGGCAGTCGGTCCCCCAGGAGCGCACCGAGGAGCTGCTGATCGCGCGTGCGCGGGCCGGCAGGACGGTCGTGCGCCTGAAGGGCGGAGACCCGTTCGTGTTCGGGCGCGGCGGCGAGGAGGCGCTGACGCTGCGTGCGGAGGGCATCCCGTTCGAGGTCGTGCCCGGCGTGAGCGCGGGCATGGGTGCCAGCGCCTACGCGGGCATCCCCGTCACGCACCGCGGGCTGGCGAGCGCGGTGGCGCTGGTGACCGGCCATGAGGACCCCGACAAGCTCCAGACGGCTGTCGACTGGCGGGCGTTGGCGGCCTTTCCGGGGACGCTGGTGCTCTACATGGGCGTGCGCCGGCTGGGAGAGATCGCGGCGGCGCTGATCGCGGCGGGCCGTCCCGGCACCGAGCCCGCGGCGGTCGTGGAAGGCGGCACGCTCCCCACCCAGCGCACGGTCGCGGGCACCCTGGAGACGATCGCCGAGATGGTGCGGCGGGAGGACGTGCGGGCGCCGTCGATCACAATCGTCGGGCCCGTGGCCGCCCTGGCCGAGCAGCTCTCCTGGCTGGGCCCCCGCCCGCTCGCCGGTCGTACCGTGGCGGTCACGCGCGCCCGCGCCCAGGCCAGCGGCCTCGCGCGGCGGCTGCAGGAGCTGGGGGCGCGGGTGGTGCAGGCGCCGGTGATCCGCGTGCAGGCGATATCGGATCCCACCCTCCCGCCGCTCGACCCCTCGCCCTACGACCTGATCTGCCTCACCAGCCCCAACGCCGTGGCGGCGCTGTTCGAGCGCCTGCGGGCCGGCGGGCGCGACTCGCGCTCGCTGGCGGGGGCGAGGGTGGCGGCGATCGGCCCGGGCACCGCCGGGGCCCTTGCCGAGCATGGCATCCAGGCGGACGTGGTGCCCGAGCGCTTCGTGGCCGAGTCGCTGGTGCAGGCGCTGGCGGACGTGCCGGTCACCCGTGCGCTGGTGGCGCGGGCGCGCGAGGCACGCGACGTCCTACCCGACGCGCTGCGCGCGCGGGGTGCGGAGGTGGACGTGCTCGCGCTGTATGAAACGCTGGCCGAGCCCCTTGCCCCGCGGGCGCTCGAGGCGGCCAGGCGGGCGGACTACATCACCTTCACCTCGTCCTCCACCGTGCGCTTCTTCCGGCAGGCGGCAGGCGGCGAGGCCGGCCTCTCGCCCGATACGCGGATCGTGTCGATCGGCCCGGCCACCAGCCAGACGCTGCGCGAGCACGGCCTGCAGCCGCACGTGGAGGCGGAGCGCCACGACGTCGACGGGGTCGTGGATGCGCTGCTGGCAGACGTCCTCGCCGGGAAGTCCGCGGGCGCCGCCGCCACGAGCGAGCGCTGACGGGTGGCGGACGAGCTCGTGGCGATGGCAGCCCCGCCGATCGTCGCCCTGGGTCACCCGCGGGTGCACCTGCGCAGGACGGACTCGACCAACGAGCGAGCCCGCGAGCTGGCTCTCGCCGGCGCTCCCCACGGGACGCTCGTGACCGCCGCGGAGCAGAGCGCCGGACGGGGGCGTCAGGGCCGGCGCTGGTCGGCGCCCGCGGGCAGCTCGATCCTGATGTCGCTGCTGCTGCGCTCTGTGCCGCGGCTGCTGCCGCTGATGTCGGCGCTGGCCGTCTGCGACGTGGCTGGCGAGCGGGCGAGGATCAAGTGGCCGAACGACGTGGTCCTCGAGCTTGACGGCGGGACCGGCGCACCGGGGCTGGGCAAGCTCGCGGGGATCCTCGTGGAGGCCCGCCCGCAGCAGGGTTGGGCGGTGCTGGGCATCGGCCTGAACGTGGCTGTGCGCCTAGAGGATCTTCCCTCCGAGCTGCGCCCCCCGGCCGCGGGCGAAGGGGGCGCGGCCGGCGCAGCCACGGGCCTGCCGGCGGCGAGCATGGGCCGCACCCGAGAGGAGCTGGAGCCGACGCTGGCGCACCTGCTGGAGGCGCTCGCGCGACGGTTGACAGCGCCGGCGGATGCGACGCTGGAGGCGTGGCGCTCGCGCGACGCCCTGCTCGGGCGCGAGATCGCCTGGAGCGCCGGGCACGGGCGCGCGCAGGGGATCGACGGCGACGGACGCCTGGTGGTCGCGCTCCCGTGTGGGGGTCACACGGCGATCGGCGCCGGCGAGGTCCACCTGGAGCGGATCGGCTGAGGGCTCGCGCGGGCGCGGACGCCTACGCGGGGACGGCGAGCTGCGGCTAGGCCTTCTCGCCGGCGTGGTCGAGGGTGGCGTCGCGGGCGAGCCCGTCGCGGACGTCCTGGCGCAGCTGGTCCTCGGTCTGCTGCCCATGTCCGTCGCCCAGCTGCTGCGCGCGCGACCTCGCCGTGGGGGCGGCTCCGTTGGCGGCGCCCTTGGTGCCCTTGCGTCTGCGCCTGGCGTTGCGAGCGCGGCGTTTGGGGAAGTTGCGCAGCAGCTCGCGGGCGAGCGCGGGGGGCTTGCGCGCCATCCGCGTACGCGCGCCGCGCAGCGCCTCCTCGGCCTCGGGGGTATGGGCGAGTGCGGCCGCCAGCAGGGCGGCGGCCAGGCGGCGATCCTGCTTGCGCGCCGCGTGGATCAGGCGCCGGGCGTTGCGCGCGTGCGCGCCGCCGGCGGAGTTGACCAGCAGCCCCAGCAGCCGCTTGGTCTCCGGCCAGCGCTGGACGGCGTACTCCTCGTGGACGTCGCGCGTGTACTCCGCCAGGCGCCAGATCCAGGCGTTGGCCTGGTCGCGCCGGCCGATCCGCCGCTCCACGAGCGCGCGCAGCATGATCTTGGTGGCCTCCTTGCGCTCTTCCCGCGGCCAGCCGCCGATGATGTCGATCGCCTCGTCAAAGGAGTCCGGGTCGCGCAGCGCGGCGATGTCCGCCAGCGCGCGCAGCCGCAGCTGCGAGCTCTTGTTGCGCTTGACGGCCGTGATCAGGAAGCGGCCCTTGAGCTCGCCGGTGCGGTCGAAGTGCAGCATCGCCCTGGCCCGGCGCCAGCCGTTGGGCGCCACGCGGGCGCCGGCGAGCGCCGCCCACAGGTGCTGCTCGCCGTAGTCGAGGTGCTCGACGGCGATCCGCCACAGCTCGCGCTCGAAGACGGCGAAGCGCCGCTCCTCCTCCGCGCACACGGGCAGCACGCGCCGCTCCACGCGCATCCGCCGTCCGCGCCCGCGGCGCACCGGGCCGACGACGATGGCGCCACCGCGGTAGACGTCGCGGTCGAGCAGCGAGTGCAGCGTCACCACCGGGTCGTCGTGCTTGGTGGCGGGGTGGACGAAATCGACCACCAGCCCCGCCTCCTTGCCGGGATGGCGGCGGGTCACGCGCCCGACGCGCTGCTGGTAGATGCGCTTGGAGGCGGTGGGGGCGAGGTGCACGCAGACGGTCGCGCGAGGGCTGTTCCAGCCCTCGGCCAGCAGCTGGGCGTTGATCAGCACGTCGATGTCGCCACGCTCGTAGCGCGCGAGGATCTCCGCCAGCTCGCGCTTGGGCGTCTCGCCGGAGA
>DAINPC010000016.1:0-18184 GCA_036743695.1 Solirubrobacteraceae bacterium
CCCAGCCGTCGAGGCCAACGCCGACACGGGCCGCTCACGGCCAGCCTCGGCTGCCACCGCGGGCGCGGGTAGCCCAGCCGGAGGGGCGCCGCTCGCGGTTACGGGGACGATCGACACCCGCCATCCGGGCCGGCCGGTCCCGCAACGGTTCCTCGGACTCTCCTTCGAGGCGGCGGCACTCGGGCAGCTCGCGCAATACGCGGGCCGGGGCGACTTGGTGGGCCTGCTGCGCTCGTTGGGACCCGGGGTGCTGCGCTTCGGCGGTATCACAGCGGATGAGAACGTCGCCTGGACCGACGCCGGCACCCCGCGGCCGACGTGGGCCTCTAGCGCGCTCGATCCTGCCCAGTTGCGCGCCGTCGGCGTGCTCGCCCGCCGAAGCGGATGGCGAGTCCTGCTCACGGTGGGGTTGGCCCACTACGAACCCGCAGCTGCCGCACGCGAGGTCGCCGCCACCCACAGGGCGCTTGGTCCCTACCTCGCCGCAGTGGAGATCGGCAACGAGCCGGATGCCTATGGCAAACACGGCCTCCGGGAACTGCCCTGGATCGCCCAGGGCTACCAGGAAGAGGTCAGCAGCTACCGCGAAGCAATCGAAACGCTCACACCCGGCGTGCCCATCGCCGGCCCCGGTGTCTCCGGCTCGGGCATCTTCAGCGAATGGGGCGAAGAGGAGGCGCTCGCGCAGACGCCCGCGCTGCTGACCGGACACCACTACCCGCTCGGATGCGCGCAGACGCCCGCGCCCTCCATCGAAGCGCTGCTGAAAGGCTCCACCCGCGAACGCGAGGCGCGCTCGCTGGCCAACTACACCGCGGTGGCCCGCGCGCACGGCATCCCGCTGCGGATTGACGAGACCAACTCCGTCTCCTGCGGGGGAGTGGCGGGGATCAGCGACACGTTTGCCTCGGCCCTGTGGGCGACCGCCTACATCACCCAGGCGATGACGGCGGGGACGGCCGGCATCAACCTCGAGGGCAACCCCGCAAACTGCACCGGATACACCCCCCTGTGCGCGCCAAGTCCCGCCGCCCTCGCCGATGGCAGGCTGCGCGCCCAGCCTGAGTGGTACGCGCTGCTGCTGACCAGATCGCTCATCGGCGACCGCCCGCTACCCACGACCGTCGCCGCTGAAGGCTCACCCGACCTCGTCGCAGCGTCCTTCTCGGGGCCCGGCCACTCCCTGCAGGTGGTGCTCGTCGACGATGAACCACAGGGCGCGCGCCCGCTCGAACTGCGGCTGAGCGTGGGCGCCGGCATGGGCACCGCGCGCATCCTGCGCCTCACCGCGCCCTCCCAGAGCGCCACCGGGGGCGTGCGGCTCGGCGGCCGCTCGGTCGCGGCCGACGGCTCCTGGCGCGCCCCCACACGGATGGAGAGCACGGCTACGCGCTCGGGGACTCTGGCGCTCGAGCTGGCACCAAGCAGCGCCGCGCTGGTCACCGTGAGCCCACGGGGCGCCGCGCCGCGCCAGCGCAAGAGCTCGACCAGGCCATAGCCGGTTCCGCCGAACGCGTCACCGGCATCGCCGGAATGCTCGCGCTTCCCCAGTACTAGGGGAAAGGCCGGCCTGAGCCGGCCAGACCCGTGGTGCCGATGAACGGCTCTACTCGTCGGACTCGTACTTGAAAGAGATTGCCAGCCGAACCCGATAGTTCTTGATCGTGCCGTTCTCGATTGAGACGTCCTGCCGGACGACCTCGGCGATGCGCAGGTCGCGCACCGTCTTGCCGGCGGTCTCCACAGCGCTGCGTGCGGCGGCCTCCCAAGACTCGCCGCTCACCCCAATTACCTCGGTGACTCGATACACGCCGTCAGCCATAGCCACATCCTTCCCTCGACGATGAAGCCCTGACCTTTGCACTTCCGAGCCTTCAAGGCATTCCCATCGTCATCAGCGTCGTGCCGTCCTCTTGCGACTTGGCGCCCTCCGCGAGGGAGACCTCGGGTGTCGATGTCGTGGCTGGCCCCATTCCCGCCCGAGGGCGGGTCGTTGGGAGTTTGTCTCCAGTGATGCCAGCGGCTGCGCAGCGAAACGGGCCGCGCGTCGCGGCGCCCCTACTCCCGTTGAGCTACGAGCCCGCCGTCACCCCAGAGCGCTCCTGCCGATCCCCGCTGCTCCTCGCACCGCAGGCCGGGGTGTGAGAACATCGGCACGTGAGCCCCGTCGAGCCGTCCGCGCTGCGCCTCATTTCCCTGGATGACCTCGGCAGCTCGCAGGTAGCCGTCGTGAAGGACACGCCCCACGGCGACCTCGCGGTAGGCGTCAGCGGCGGCGAGCCGTTTGCCCTGTCCAACCGCTGCCGGCACCTGTTCGCCCCGCTCGGCCAAGGCCACGTGGCCGACGACGGATGCCTGGAGTGTCCCTGGCATGGCGCCCGCTTCGACGTCAGGACCGGCGAGATGGTGCGCGGGCCGCAAGGCGCGTTCAAGCCGCTCGCCGGTGCGGTCAAGGCGACGACCGGCTCGCGCGCGCTCAAGCGCTTCCCGGTCGAGCTGCGCGACGGCGCAATCTGGCTAGCCGGCTGATCTGAAGCGCGAGCGGACCTCGACACTATCGGCCCCCCGGTCTAGGACAAAGCGAGCCGAGCCGGGGGAGTCCTGAGTCCTGTCACACTCGGCGGGTCGTGCCTAGGCCTCCGATCGCCGTTGCCGTGCTTGCCCTTGCGGTCGCCTCCGCGGCGCTCGCGGAGGCGAGCGTGCACGCCGAGCACGTGCGGGTGACGCCGTCGGTGGGCTCGACGAGCACCGCCTTCACGCTGGGCTTCCGAGCTCCCGACCGGACGGGGCTTTACGGCTCCACCCAACGCCACGACCTGGTAGCCGGCTCCGCCGGTGCAGCCAGCCACGGCTGCCTCATGAGGTTCGCGGTTCGTGCGCCGGACGCCCGAGCGGGAGCTCGCGTCCGCGTCGTGCTGGCCCCGCGCAGCCTCGGAGGCAGCTGGTGCCCGGGCACGTACCGGGGACGGATCGAGGAGCTGCAGACGCCGGTGTGTCGGCGCGGCGAGGCGTGCCCGGCATACGTCGTGCTGCGCGGAGTGCTCGGGCGGTTCTCGCTCCAGGTGAGACGCCCCTCATCGACGCCCCACGACGACACCGCACCGCCCAGCTTCGCCGGGCTGGAAGACGCGTTCGCGTGCACGCCGGGCCCGCAGCGACCCGGACAGACGACCCCGTACACGCTCAGCTGGCAGCCCGCCAGCGACGAGCGGACGCCGAGCTCGCAGATCATCTACGACGTCTACCCGGCCTCGAGAGCCGGCGGGGAGAACTACGCGATGCCGACGTGGACGACGCCGCCGGGCGTCACGACCTACAGGACTCCGGGACTCCCTTCCCACGGCACCTTCTACTTCGTCGTGCGCGCCCGCGACCAGGCCGGCAACGAGGACCGAAACGCGGTCGAGCGGCGCGGGATCGACCCCTGCTACTGAGCGTCATCCTCAACCGCGGAACGCACGCCTTTTGTACGGGCATCGCGTGCGAGCTTTCTACGGATGGCAGCGGCAACGGTAGGGCCCTACCGTTGCAAGCCTCGGAGCTTCGTCCTAGCCCGGCGCGAAAGGAGCACTGCACCATGCCACAGCCCAAGACTCAGAGCTACGCGGCGCCGAGGGCGCCAGCGACTTCGAAGGGCCGTACGGCCGCGAGCCGCGAATCCCGGTTCCAGATCGCGGTCGATGGTATGAGGCGGAGCTCCGCCACAAAGGCGCTATCGCGTCTGGTCGCGGTCCTCACCCTGACCGCGGGCGCCGTCGCTCTTCCGATATCCGGGGTGGCCGCTGCCGCCCCTCCGCCGATCGTCAGCACGGGAGGAGTCTCGAATGTGA
The DNA here is from genome assembly GCA_036743695.1 of Solirubrobacteraceae bacterium. Lineage (GTDB taxonomy): Bacteria > Actinomycetota > Thermoleophilia > Solirubrobacterales > Solirubrobacteraceae > Palsa-744. The sequence goes on from DAINPC010000016.1 coordinate 3,831, forward strand.
CGTTCTCCTCAGCAGTCCTCAACGGCTCCATCAACGCGCGTGGTCTGCCCACGAACTTCGCCTTCCAGTACGGCACCAGCAAGCGTTACGACACACAGACACCCCTAGCCGCTGCGGGCAGCGGGACCAGGGCGGCCAAGGTCAGCCAGGCCGTTACGGGACTCCAGCCCAACACGGTCTACCACTACCGGTTGATGGCCTTCGGGGCCACCGCGACGGCCGGGAAGGATCGCACGTTCACGACGCCGAAGATCCCGCTCTCGCTCGCGATCACGGGCGTCCCCAACCCTGTCGTGTTCGGGAGCCCCTTCCTGCTCGAGGGCAGCCTGTCGGGCACGGGTGGCGGCGGACGCCAGGTCGTGTTGAAGATCAACCCGTTCCCCTATACGGGTGGCTTCAAGGCGTTCGGCAATCCCGAGCTTACGACCGCGACCGGGGGCTTCTCATTCCCTGTCGTGGGCTTGCTCGAAAACGCCCAACTGCTCGTGGTCACGGTCGGCAAGCCTCTGACTTCGAGCCCAATCGTGGTTGAGAGCGTCGCCGTGAGGGTCTCCTTCCATGTGCGTCATGCCAGCCGCCGTGGGTTCTTCCGCCTGTACGGCACGGTCGCGCCGGCCGAGGTAGGCGCCCTGGTCGGCTTTCAGCTCCTGAAGCCCGGTCACAGGTCGGTGAACGAGGGGGGCACCGTGGTCACAGCCGCAACGGCAACGGGGTCGCGCTTTAGCCGCGTCATGCGCATCCCCCACCGCGGCCTCTACCGCGCGCTCATCAAGATCAACGACGGCGCACACGTCTCCAACTACAGCGCGCCGGTTCTGATTCGCTGAGACTCGGTCACGCGCGGCTACGCCAGAGGCGCTGCCGCGCGAAGCTGACCCCTTGGTCGCCGTGCCCGGTCACGCGCTCTTCAGCGCGGGCGTGGGTTGCGTCCCACATCCAGCCACGGGGACGGACTCAAGGCACCTTAGACATTGGAGCGATTCGCGCTCCTGATCGCGTAGCCTTAGGGCACGGTGCTGTTCGTCCTGATCCCAACCGCCTGGCTGGCGTTCGTGTTCTTCGGGTTGACCATGTGTCGCCTAGCTGCGCTCAGCGATGACTCCCATCCTGTCGCGTTGGCCGAGTGGATCGCCACGAGCTACCTCGCCGAGCATGAGGCCGTGCCCGCTGACGGCCCTGCCGAGCAGCTCCCGCTTGATGCCCAACGCAGGGCCTATCGAGCGACGGGTTGATCATGACCTGCAACCACCCTGGCGACAAGCTGCTGGCGCTCGGTCCACCTCGGATAGCCAAGAATCCCTCGACACGGACTGTCTCCAAATGCCTCCTCTGCCTGAGGCCAGTCATCTTGGCGCTGCTCGGCACGCTCGTCCTCGCCGGGAGTGCCCACGCCATCGGCCCGATCACAGAACAAGCCCCAGAAGCCGCACCCACCCCCAGCCCAATCACAGAACAAGCCCCGAAGAGCTCGCTGTCGCCGCTCCCCGCCCCTCCGCAGGATGCCGCGACGCCCGATGAAGCCGCACTGGAGGTCCCAAGTGCTCTGACCGGCTCGCTCACAACGGCTTCTACCGTGGGCGGCCCGGGGGAAGCCTCGGCGACCTCCGCCGCAGGCCCAGCCCCTGTCGGCGCGCGGGCGGGGACGACCGCTGCGCGGCGGGCCGGCTACTTGAGTTGTGAGCCCTCCGCCCTAGGAGGACGCATGACCGACAACTGGTCCGCTGGCTGGGTGGGTGCTCAGCGCTTCCCCTCGGCGTCGCCTACGGGCTTCGCCACCGTTGCGACTTCCTTGGCGGCGGCGACGGACGGCGCGCCTGCGGGTGGCGGCCACGGCAGCTCCGCGGTCGGGAGCCCCCCGGTCAGCCCGGCTCCCGGTCCGGCACCCGGCGGCGCCTGCGGCGGCTCGGCGGCGGGCGGCTCCGGTCTTGCTCTCTCGGCTTATCACACGCTCGCGGGTCTCCTACTCTTGGCTCCCCCGCGCGCGATGCGTCGGCTGCGGCTCTCGTGTCAGCCGTGGCTCACGGCGTGCTTCGTTCTGATTCCAGAGCGGCCGGGCTAGCTCCTCCCGGTCTCTTCGCTTCGGCACTGGATCTCGTGATCCAGGCCCCTGGAAATCAATTCGAGGCTTGTTTGGAAGGAGCTGTATCTCATGAAACGCCATCTAGCGGCGTCGGCGGTGAAGATTGGTACACGGAACGAGGGCGGCGCGGCGGAAAGCGTCGCAGGTCGGACGCACACTGCCTTCAACAACAACACGCGTACACTGCCTGCTTCGAGCAAACCGGGCTTGGCGCTGGCGAGTGTGAGCGCTTGGACGCACACGCTGATCCTGACCGGCGAGTTGAACCATGGTACGGCTCACGCGCTCGAAGCGGAGATAGAGCGCCTCTGCAAAGAAGGGGTCACCGGCATCACGCTGGATCTCCGTGAGCTCACGCACATCGATTCGATCGGGGTGGCGGTGATCGCGTTCCGCTGCGGGCTCTGCAAGAGGCGTGGATACGATTTTGCGGTCATTCCCGGGTCGCGGTACATCCATCGCGCCTTCGTGCAGGCGGGTGTCACCGACCTGGTGCCGTTCCAAGAGGATGACCGCGGCCCATCGACTGTCCGCCTTCGTGCCGGGCCACCGTTCTCGCGACGGTTGCGAGCAGTGATCGGTAGTGCGCGGGAGCCGAGCTAGGCGAGGCCGATCGCACTCAAACTGCTCCGGCAGCTTGCGTGCGGTCGGGATCCTAGAAGAGGGGCACCCCGGGCCTACCAGAGGTCAGCGACGCTACTCGGCCATGAGTTGATGGCTGTCATGCGCCAACGGACCCGACCCGGCGACCCTCGCGCTAGCGCAGGCTGCCTCGGAAGAGTCAGCCGTCATAGCGCCCGTTCCGCCCGCTGGGTGTTCTCGGCGTCGGTGATCGCCCAGCCGAGCCGCTCGATGAGCTGCGCCGCGTTGTGGTCGCTATCGAGATGTATTGAGTAGACGCTCTCGTCAAGCAGCACTGGCGCGGCGTGTCGGCTCGTTGCGTCGGTCGTAACAATGATCCTGGGCATAAGACTCCCCTGGTTGATCCTGCAGTGATCACGATGCTTACAAGCCGCGATGTGGGCCGGGTAAAGCCCTCATTGCTGCGCTCCCGCGCCTGCGCCACATCCCGTCGAGCAAGGCTCCCTGAGCCCCGCCCCGGGGAGGTGGGTTTGGAGAGGTGTCCACCCAGGCCCGTCGACTCAAGCTCAGTCCGGCGCTGCCACGCTTCCGCGCGGCGGCCAGACCAAGCGAGGCTGACTGGTCCAGGCTGCGGTTGGGAAGCTGACAACAAGTGGTCGCTACGCCCAGGGATGGCAGGCGCCTCAAGCCGTCAGGAGCTTCTTCGAGGAGAGCCTCGCATCCCGCAGCGTTCCTCCCCGCGCCGGGGTGGCCCACGGGGCTGGCTGCCTTCATGGCGACGCGAGAGCCGCCATGAAGGCTCCAGACGGTGCGCTAAGCCTTCAGGAGGTTGACGATCTCGGCGCTGCGCTCCTCGGGCTGGCCCTCGAAGCCTCCCGCGATGGGCATGCTTGCCATCAGCTTGTCGTGCACGAAGCGGTCCGCTTGCTCCTTGGAATCCCACACGGCCGTGATCAGGATGCCGCCGTCGGTCGGCCCGGCGGCATGGTAGGTCTGTCCCTCAGGCAGGCCTCCGGGGGGGTGCACGGCCGCCACCGTCGCGTTGTACTGGTCCTCGGTAGCGCCCGGCCAGAAGTGCGTAATCAGGTATGCCATGTTGAGACCTCTCCGTTGGGTTGGCCGAGCGTATCCGACTCGAAACGTGCGGGTGTTGACATACTGTGGTCCTCGCTTCGGGGCGCAGGAGCGGGGGATACGCACCCCTGCGAATTGGACCCTGACTGGTCGCTCTGCCCAGGCGCGGCAGGCGTGCTGAGAGAGCGGCTATGACGTTCTGGGACGACCAGATCGCCCGGACGGCTTGTCCCAGGGCTGGCCGGCGTTAGGCCGCAGAGGGCACGAGACGCTCGAGGCGGCGGCGGGGGTCAGGTCGGTCGGGTGGTTGCACTCCGTGCTCGAGCGCGCTGCGCCAGACGCGGCGCTTGACCTCGTACTCGTTGGGGAGCGGGTCACCGAGTGCCGCGACCATCTCAACCCACCCGAGCGCGCCGGCAGGATCGCCACGCTCAGCGGACTCATCAGCCCACCCCAGGCTCCTCGCCACCTCCGCCAGATATCTCGCACGGCCCCACGTTCGCCGTGCACGTGCGCCATCCCGCACCAGCGGACTCGACATGGGCTCGCACGGGGCCTTGCCGACAGGCAACGGCGTCGAGCATCTCGGGCAGGCGTTCCCTGCGGCACACACCAGCACGACTCCCACCGCCGAGCGACAGCTAGGACAGCGGACTCGCTTGACGACGCGTCCCCGGGGGGATTCCAGACGAGTCACCAGGGGTCAATCAACCCGGAGAGACCCGGCGTTCAAACGCCACGCCAACGCCACCCAGCCGAGCACGCCGACGGCGGTTCCAACAGGCCGCGAGGCTCGCCAGATACCGCGGAGAAACGGGAGAATCGACCCTGAAGCACATGCGCCCACCTTCCTATACGGCGCGCGTGGATCCATCCGTGGGAAGGAGCACCCGCCATCCGTAGTCCAACGCGCAACCGATCGCACGCCGCGCCCCCCAGGCCCGCGCATCAAGCGCATACTGGGTCGGCGTCGCCCGTTCGGCCGCTTGTTGACCGCCCCTGGCAGCCCGGGCTCGCTATCCCAATCGGAGGTACGCTTTGCGCGCACGCGGGTCGGTCGAGCTCACGGAGAGAGCCTCACACCAGAACGCTAGAAGGCGGGGCCCGCGTGCCTTGTCTCCTCCTCACCAACGCTCATCGCCCTTGGTAGCGATGAGCGCCTCCAATGTGCTGCAAACGAGGCTGGTGCGGAAGGTAGCCTGGTGCGGTCGGCGAACTAATCCGTGTGCTCGTTCTGACGCGTAAGCCCAAACAGAGCATCATGATCGGCGACGACGTTGAGGTCACGGTGCTATCCGTCGATGGCGGGAAGGTACGTATCGGTATTCAGGCGCCCTCAGACGTTCCGGTGCACCGGACCGAGATCTACATGGCGATCCAAGGGGAACACGAGGCGGGAGGCGCTCGCGAAGACGTGGGCTCCGAGGCAGACGACCCGCCGCGCGAGCTCGACCGGTCCGAGCAAGACTAAGGTCCCAGACTGGGCACGGCCTTCAGGCCGTGAGCCTGCTCGGCGACGCGACCGCCGCCACGCGCGTCCGGCGTGAGGCGAGTCTTCATTCGCGCGCTGCCGCGGCAAGCCCTAACGAATGCGGGAGCGGTGTTGTCCGCCTCGGGAAACCCGCAGCCGGGTGCTGGGGAGCTACCGATGTGTCCAGGGGCGTGGCGGGACTATCCTCGCTCGATGGGCCGCGCGCGCGGCGCCGGCACTGCTACTGATCTGTCGTCGTAGCAGGATCCGCCACGACCCCAGCGACGAACGAAGGAGACCGAGGATGGGCGAGCACACCGACAAGATCAGCGGACGCGTGAAGCAGGCCGTGGGAGCCCTGATGGGTGATCGCGACCTCAAGCGCGAGGGCGAACAGCGGGAGCAGAAGGGTGAGGTCAAGGGCCACATCGACGACGCCGTCGACAGGGCGAAGCACGCAGCCGACGACGTGAAGGACAAGATCGAGAGTGCCGTCGACAAGGCATAGGCCGCCGTCGACGGGCTGAAGGACAGGGGAATGCTCAACGCCGGGCGTGTCCCGTTCGCGGTTGGCACCGGTGTCGTCGTGATCGTGGTCGCGGTCTGTGTCGTGCTCGTGGTGCTGTTGGTGACCCTGTCGATGCGGGGTCAGAGGAGGCAACGCGCGCAGCGCCGTGATGAGACGCGACGCGACCTCGATCAGGCACAAGAGCGAGCAGTGCGGGCAGAGCACGGGCGTGACAGCGCCCGGGAGGGCGGTGAGGACCTCGACCCAGACCGGTAGTTCGCAGGTGCGACATCACGTTCGTGCCCGGGCCGGCGCGTGAGCGGTTCTGAGCGCCACGCGAGTGCACTCCCCGTCGAGGGACATCGCCGCACGCTCGCCCACGCGCCCTCGCAGTCGCACTCGCCGGCCTCGCAGCGCGCCCTCAGTAGTCCTCACGGAGCGGCCGCTCGGCGTACCGACGATGCCACGACAGCGGCGCGAACGTAGCGTTCTGATGCATGTCCACGGCATCATCCCCCCTGGCCGCGCCGACCGGTCCGTTCGACCCGTCGTCAGACGGAGAGGCGGTCATTCGGGTTCTCGGCTTGCGCAAGTCCTACGGCGATCACGAGGTGATCGGGGGCATCGAGCTCGAAGTCCATCACGGGGAGGTGTTCGCGTTCCTTGGGCCCAACGGCGCGGGCAAGACGACGACGGTGGAGATCCTCGAGGGCTACCGCTCGCGTGACGCCGGGGAGGTGAGCGTGCTCGGCGCGGATCCCTCCTCTGGTGATCGAAGCTGGCGCTCGCGGCTCGGCCTCGTGTTGCAGACGTGCACGATGCCTGCCGAGCTGACGGTGCGCGAGCTCGTCGAGCTCTACGCGGGCTACTACCCGCACCCACGGCCCACCGCCCAGACCATCGACCTGGTCGGGCTCGCGGACAAGGGCGATGCGCGCACAAACCAGCTCTCCGGCGGGCAGCTGCGCCGCCTCGACGTCGCGCTGGCACTGATCGGAGACCCAGAGCTGGTGTTCCTCGACGAGCCGACGACCGGGTTCGATCCCTCTGCGCGCCACCACGCTTGGGAGGTGATCGCGAACCTGCGCGAGCTCGGCAAGACGATCTTCCTGACCACGCACTACATGGATGAGGCGCAGGCGCTCGCCGACCGCGTGGCGATCATCGTCGCCGGTGAGATCGTGGCGCAGGGCACCCCCGACACGCTCGGAGGGCGCGACCGCGCGCGCAGCGACATCTCATTCGCGCTGCCCGCGGGCACCGTCTTCACCGATCTCCCCGACGAGCTTCAGGCGATCACCCAACGCCGTGACGGCCGCGTCCACATCGAGGCCGCCGAGCCCGCCCAGGTGCTCCACACGCTCGCCGAGTGGGCGCTCGCGCACGGCGCCGGACTGTCCGACCTGGCGGTTGGCCGCCCGACGCTCGAAGACATCTACCTGCGACTCACAGACGCGCCTGCGAGCCCCCCATGAGCGGTCCGAAGCTGTTCGTCCATCAGTTTCGCGCCGATCTGTTGCGCTTCTGGCGCAACCCCCAGTCGCGCTACTTCACCTTGCTGCTGCCGATCGTGTTCCTGTTGATCTTCGCGTCGATCTTCAAGGGCACCACGCGGGTCGAAGGAAGGCTGATCGACATCACCACCTTCTATGTCCCCGGGATCATGACGCTGGGAATCATCTCGGCGACGTTCGTCAACCTGACCCAGGCGGTCGTCGCACAGCGCGAGAGCGGAGAGCTCAAGCGCCTGCGCGGCACGCCGCTGCCCGCCAGCTACGTGATCTCCAGCCGCGCCGCGGTCGGCGTGGTCGTCGCGGTCGCGATGTCGGGGCTGCTGCTGCTCATCGGCAGGCTCGCCTACGACGTCAGAGTCCCCGGATCGACCATGGTCGGCCTGGCCCTCGCGGTGATCGTCGGCGCGAGCGCCTTCTCCTGCATCTCGTTTGCGATATCCACGCGCATCGGCTCCGCCGACGCCGCCGCCCCCGCCACCAACCTCTCCGTGCTGCCGCTCTACTTCATCTCCGGCGTGTTCGTCCCCGAAGGCCAGATCCCGAGGTTCCTGCGCGACATCGCCAGCGCCTTCCCGATTCGCCACCTCGACCACGCCCTGCTGATGCCGATCACCCACACGCACGGCGCCGGCATCGCGGGCACCGACCTGCTGATCGTCGCCGCGTGGGGCGTCGCCGCGCTCGTGATCGCCGCCCGCCGCTTCCAGTGGTCCCCGCGTGCGGCGTGAACCTCGCGAGCCTCAACACGGTGCCACCAACCTCCCCACACCGTGCACGCCTGGAATCGCTCTCCGTGCGTGCCCTGGCGGGACTGCCCCACGGACTGCTCCGACTCCTGGTCGGGGGACCCGTGGTGATCGACGGGCAGGAGCTCCACGTGGAGGTCCAGCTCGTGCTCAAGCTGCTGAGGATCGCTGGCGAGTCGCCGCTCGAGATGCTCGGCGTGCCCGACGCGCGGGCTCAGATCACCGAGGAGGCACACACGTTCGAGGGGCCCAAGCTTCAGGTTCAGCGCGTGGAGGAGATCGCGGTCTCCGGTGCTGTCGGCCCGCTCGCCGCCCGCCTGTATGTGCCGGACGCGACTGCAAGTGACAGTGGTCTGCTCCTCTACTTCCATGGCGGCGGCTTCGTGGTGGGTGATCTGGAGACGCACGACAACACCTGCCGGTTCCTCGCACGCGAGGCCGGCGTGCGCGTCCTCGCGGTCGACTACCGGCGCGCGCCCGAGCACCGCTTTCCCGCGGCGATAGATGACGCTCTCGCCGCGTTTCGGTTCGCGGTGGAGCACGCATCGGACCTCGGTGCCGATCCAGCACGTGTGGCGGTCGGCGGCGACAGCGCCGGCGGCAACCTCGCCGCCGGCGTCGCCCGGCTCGCGGTGGCGGACGACGGTCCGGCGCCAGCTCTTCAGCTGCTGTTCTACCCTTGGCTCGATCTGTCGAGCAAGCGCGAGTCCTACCGACTGTTCGGCGACGGGTTCTTCCTCACCGAGGGGGACCTCGACTGGTACAAGGGCCACTACCTTGCCGAGCAGAGCGCCGCGCTCGATCCGCGCTGCTCGCCGCTGCTCGCAGAGGAGCTGGGCGGGATCGCGCCGGCCTACATCGCCACCGCCGGCTTTGATCCCCTCCGCGACGAGGGCGAGGACTACGCGCGACGCCTGCGTGCGGCCGGCGTCCCGGTCGCCCTGCGCCGCCACCGGGGCCTGATCCACGGGTTCGTCAACGCCCTGGCGATGGGTCACGCGGGACGCGATGCGCTGCTCGACGCGGCCGGCGCGCTGCGTCTCGGCCTGGCCATGGCTCGGCGCGACCCTGACGGGCTCCCCAGCCACGACCGCACACCTTCATAGCGCAGCGATCATGCCCCGTTCCAAAGACCCCAAGAAGACCTCGCCCGCGTCAGCTGCAGAGCAGGCCCTCGCGCTGCTTGAGCCGGATCGCCGTCCGGCGGGGACGCGCAGCAAGGACGGCTGGCTCGACCTGCTCGGGGAGGAGGACCCCACCGGATCGCATCCCGGCCAGCGGCTGATGCTCAGCAGCGTGCTGCCGCGAGTCTACGAGCGGCTGTGGCGCCCGCTCGGTGCCCGCGTGCTGATGGGAGCAACCGGTCCTGACACGCGCGAGGAACACCGCATCGCCCTGGACATGCTCGCCCTCTCCGCCGGCGACAGCGTGCTCGACGTCGCCTGCGGACCGGGCAACTTCACACGCAGCTTCGCCCGCGCAGCAGGCGACGGCTTGGTCGTGGGCATAGACGCCTCCAAGACGATGCTCTCCCGCGCGGTGAGAGAGACCGAGAGCGCCAACGTGGCCTACGTGCGCGGCGACGCCTGTGCGCTGCCCTTCCACGACGAGGCCTTCGATGCGATCTGCTGCTTCGCCGCGCTGTACCTGATCGACGAGCCGATGAAGGCCGTCGAGGAGATCGTCCGCGTCCTCGCTCCCGGCGGCCGTCTGGCACTGCTCTCCAGCTGCAACCGCGGCCCGCTCCCCGCCGGCGTCGCAGACGCGGTCGTGCGCCGCCTCACCGGCGTGCGGGTCTTCGCCCGCGACGAGCTGACATGGGCGTTGCGGGCCCGGGGCCTGTCCGACATCGAGCAGCATGTGACCGGCCTCGCCCAGTTCGTCTCCGCCCGAAAGCGCGAGGTCGCGCAGGGGCGCAGCTGACGTGAGCGTGACCGGGCTGCTGTTGGAGCATCCCTCCTCGCGCGAGCACGATCCACGCGAGCACGTCGCCTTGCATCCCGACACGCCGGAGCGGATCGAGGCGATCGACGCAGCGCTCGCTGCGATCGACTGGCTCGGCTGGGAGCGACGCGTCGCGCCAGCGGCGACGCGCGCCGAGCTCGAGGCGGTGCATGCCGCGGAGCTGGTCGACCGCCTAGAGCGATTCTCCGCGGCCGGCGGCGGACAGGTGGATGTCGACACCTTCCTCGACGGGACCTCTTACCACGCCGCGCTGCACGCCAGCGGGGGCGCTTGCGCGATGGTTCGCGCGCTGATGGCGGGCGAGGCGAGCGTCGCCTTCGCGCTGCTTCGCCCGCCCGGGCACCACGCAGAGAGCTCGCGCGCGATGGGCTTCTGCCTGTTCAACAACATCGCTGTGGCCGCCCAGCTCGCGATCGCGGAGCTCGGTGTGGCGCGCGTGCTGATCATCGACTGGGACGTGCATCACGGCAACGGCACCGCGGAGATCTTCCGCTACCGCAGCGACGTGCTCTACGCCAGCATCCACCAGGCCGGGATCTACCCCGGCACCGGCCCGCTCGCCGACGCAGGCTCCGGCGCCGGCCTCGGCTACACGCTCAACCTACCCGTCGACGCCGGTACCGAGGGCGAGGTCTGGCGCTCGCTGCTCGAGCACGTCGCGCTGCCGGCAGCGACCCAGTTCGCGCCGGAGCTCGTCCTGATCTCGGCCGGCTTCGACGCGCACCGCGCCGACCCGCTCGCTGGCTGCCGGCTCGACAGCGAGGACTTCGCGCAGATGGCCTGCCACGTTCGCGACCTCGCCGAGCACTTCGGCGCGCCGGTCGGCGCGGTGCTCGAGGGCGGCTATGAACCGCGCGCACTGGCGGACTGCGTGCTAGCGACGATGCGCGCGCTGGGCGGCGGCGGCGAAGCCGAATCGATCGCTCCCGACCCGATCTACACACGACCCGCGGCGGTCAGCGTCGGGCGCTACTGGGAGCTGTAGAGGGCCGCACGCCGGCCCACACTGCAGTCGGCCGGGCCAGCGCTGGACCGGCGGCTCAGGGACGGCGCTCGCCGACGACGATCCCCTCCGCGACCTGGCGCGTCAGCGTGAAGCCGTGCTGCTTGAGCACGGCGATCATGCGTGTGTTGTCCGGTGTCGTCTCCGCGTACACGCTGCGGATGCCCCACGCTCGCGCGATCTCCAGGCAGTAGTCGGTCAGCAGGTCCGACAGGCCGCGCCCTTGCCAGGGATCGGCGACGAGTGTCGCGTATTCTGCGCTCAGGCGGTCGGGATCGGCGACGAGCCGGCCGACGCCGAGCAGCTTGCGCGTGCCGTCCTGCGCTTGCAGCTCGGCGACGATCGCCATTTCGCGGTCGTAGTCGATGAAGCAGTAGCGCGTGGCGAACTCGTGCGTGTGCTTGACCATCCCCCGGAAGCGCGACCGAATCGACTCGGGCGAGCAGACGTCGAGCATCTCGTGCCAGAGCGGCTCATCCTCCGGTCTGATCGGACGCAGCGTTACGCGCAGGCCGCCGGCCGTGGTCGCCTCGCGCGTGTACTCCTCGGGGTAGGGCCGGATCGCCAGGTGCGAGAAGGGCGGCGGCGGGCGGCCGACCAGTGACTGGTCCACGACGGCCCTGGCGTCGAGCGCCACAGAGCCGTCCGCCCCGGCGAGCAGCGGATTGATCTCGATCTCGCTGATCTCGGGGTAGTCGGCTACGAGGTAGGAGAAGCGCATCACGACCTCAAGCAGCGCGTCGAGGTCAATCCCGGGGCGTCCTCGGTGGCCGGCGAGAAGCGGCCAGATGCGCAGCGACTGGAGCATGGCGAGCGCCAGGCGCTCGTTCAGCGGCGGCAGGTCGAGCGCCTGGTCGTGCAGTAGCTCGGCCGCAACGCCGCCGGCACCGAGCAGGATCACCGCGCCGAACGTCGGGTCCTTGCGCGCGCCGAGCACGAGCTCATAGCCGGAGCTCCGCGCCATCGGCTGGACCGTCACGCCCTGCACATCGGCCTCCGGCCGGTGCTCGCGCACCGAGGCGAGGATCCTCTCGTAGGCCGCCCGGACCTCCTCGCCGCTGCCGAGCCCGAGCTCGACGCCACCGACGTCGGTCTTGTGCGTGACCTCCGGTGAGCGCACCTTGAGCGCGACCGGAAAGCCGATGTCCGCGGCAACCGCCACGGCGTCATCCGCCGAGAGCGCCGGCAGCGGCTTTATGACGGGAATCTCGTACGCGTCGAGCAGCGTCTTCGAGGACGTCTCGGACAGCACACCGCGGCCCTCGGCGAGCACCGCGCCCATCAGCTCCTTCGCGCGCCCGCGGTTGAGCGCGAAGCTGACCGGGATCGTCCGCGGGGTCTCGTACAACGTCTCGAGGTTGCGGGCGTAGGAGACAAGGTCCATGAAGGCGCCGATGGCCTGTTCGGGATAGGCGTAGGTGGCCACGCCACCGGCGCTCAGGCGCTCGAGTCCCTCGCGCACCGAGCGCCCGCCCATCCAGGCAGCGAGCAGCGGCTTGTGCTGGCCGGTCTTCGATCGGTCCTCACGCGCCGCCAGCACCGCATCGGCGGTGGCGTCGGCGTCCGTCATCGCCTGCGGCGTCAGGATCACGAGCACGGCGTCAACCTGCGTGTCGGCGAGCGCCGCCTTGATCGCGTCCCCGAAGCGCTGCGGTGGGGCGTCGCCGAGCACGTCGATCGGGTTGGCGTGAGACCACGCCGGCGGCAGCGCCGCGTCGAGCGTCGCGAGCGTCGCCGGGCCGAGCTCGGCGAGCGCACCGCCGCGGGCGAGCAGCGCGTCGGCGGCCATCACCCCAGGGCCGCCGGCGTTCGTGACGATCGCCAGGCGCCCGCGGCGGACCGGGCGCTCGCGTGCGAGCAGCTCGGCGCTCGCGAACACGTCCTCGATTCGCTCGACGCGAACGAGCCCCGCGCGCCGGAACGCGGCATCGTAGACGGCGTCCTCGCCCGCCATCGCGCCGGTGTGCGAGACGGCCGCCTTGGCCGACGCCGCGAACCGCCCCGCCTTGTAGACGATGATCGGCTTGCTGCGCGCAAACGCACGCGCCGCCGACATGAACTTGCGCGGCTCGGTGACCGTCTCGATGTAGAGGAAGATCGAGCGCGTCTGAGCGTCCTGGCCGAGATAGTCGATCAGGTCGCCCAAGTCGATGTCGAGCATGTTGCCGAGCGAGACGACATGCGAGAAGCCGATCTGTTCCGCGAGCGCCCAGTCGATCACGGAAGTCGCGAGTGCGCCCGATTGCGAGACGAACGCGACGTGGCCGTCGATCGGCATCGCCCCGGCAAAGCTCGCGTTGAGCCCCAGCCGCGGCACGATCAGCCCGACGCAATTGGGTCCCAAGAGCCGCAGGCCGTCGTGGCGGGCCACCTCCTCGGCGACGCGGCGCTCGAGCTCTGCTCCCTCCGCGCCGACCTCGCGGAATCCGGCCGACAGGACGGCGATCGCCTCGACTCCCGCCTCACCGCATTCACGCACTACCTTCGGGACGGCGGCAGCGGGCGTGCAGACGATTGCAAGCTCGGGCTTGGCGGGCGTCTCCGCGATGCTGGCGTAGGCCTGGATGCCGCCGACCGACTCGCGGCTGGGGTTGATCGGGTAGACGACCCCCTCGAAGCCGGCGTCGACGAGGTTGCGCAGGACGATGTGACCGAGTTGCATGCGCTCGCCGCCGGCGCCGACGACCGCCACGTGGCTGGGGTTCAGCAGGCTATCGAGGTTGCGGACGCTCACCGGCTACTTGATGACGTACTTTGGCGCGCCCGACGTGACGACGTAGCCGACGCAGTTGAAAGAGCTGCTGAGCATGACCCAGGCATTGGAGCGAAACGTCACCTGGTTGAAGCTCGCGTTTCGGGCGATCGTCTCGTAGAAGACGAGAAAGCCCTGGTAGTTGAGCCAGTACACGCCGACGGGACCGCTGTCGTGGTTGACGAAGCGGATCGTCGTTTTGGTCGGGCTCGCGATGGAGTGTCGTTGCGTGATGTGGCAGGCGCCGCTCTTCGCGGCGTACGCCTGCTGGCTGTGATCTCGGCTCGAGTGGCTCGCCGCCGATTGCGAGCTCACCGCCGGCCCGGCCAGCGCGAGTGCCGCGACTGCGACGAGCGTGACGGCAGCGGTCGCTGCAGCGTTGCGCAAGAGCCTTGGGTGCAGTGTCATCTCAATCCCTCCGCTGGGTGTCGGTGTCGGCGACGAATCGCACCCGGTGCCTCGATCGAGAAGTCTCCGGCGGCCTTGGTTCATCGCCCCACGTTCTGTCACGGCGATGCTATAGGGGCGCGCGGTGCTCGGGGCATCCAATATCCGGGGCGGCGGCGAGCGCCCGGCGGTTCGTCTCGGGCCAGCGCCCCGGCCCCATTGCGCGTCTAGCCGCTGAAGCCGCCGCTTAGGCGAATCCCCTTTCGGCCGAT
>DAINPC010000017.1:0-17920 GCA_036743695.1 Solirubrobacteraceae bacterium
GGAGGAGGCCCGCGTGAAGCTGGGAGCGGGCGTCCCCTTCCCCCAGCGCCTGGGCGCACCGGGGGAGTATGCGCAGCTCGCCTGTCACATCATCGAGAACCGCATGCTCAACGGCGAGACGATCCGTCTCGACGGCGCGCTGCGAATGCCACCGCGTTAGAGTCCGACTGTGGTCGACGGATCTCCCCAGGAGAAAGTCGAAAGGCTCGCCGATCAGGCCTTCCTCGGCGGACCACCCACCGATTTCGAGCGCGTCGGGCGGCTGTCCTTCGAGGCGCTGCTCGCCGAGGGCCTGAAACCCTCCTCGCGCGTGCTGGACGTCGGCTGCGGCGCGCTGCGTATGGGCTATTGGCTGATGCGCTTTCTCGACCCGGGCTGCTACTTCGGGATCGAGCCGAACCGCGAGATGCTCGACGTGGGCCTCAACGACCTGGTCGAGGCGGACGTCGTCAAGCGTGCCAACGCCCATTTCGCCGGCAACGACGACTTCGACTTCTCCGTATTCGGCGAGCAGTTCGACTTCGTGCTCGCGCGCTCCATCTGGACGCATTCCTCAAAGGCCCAGATCCAGGCGATGCTCAGCTCGTTCGCCGCCACGGCGGCGCCCGGCGGCGTCTTCCTCGCCAGCTACCACCCGGCGTCCGCGTTCTTCGCACTCGGCAAGCGCTGGCCACGGGCTGAGCGGCTGCTGACGGCGCTCCCGCTCAGCGAGCTGTCCACGATCGCGGCCAGAGTGCCGACCCTCGGTCGCTCGAACGCCTACGACGGCGAGCAGTGGGTGGGGCGCAGCCACAAGTCGGACAGCCCCGGGGCCGCGCGCCACAGCCTCGGGTGGATCGCGGGCGAGGCTCGCCAGCGCGGTCTGAAGGCCACGCTGGCGCCCTACCCGGTCGTCAACCGCCAGTACTGGATCCGCGTCACGAAGCTGCCACAGGCGGGAGCTGACGCGACGCCCGGCTCGGCCTGAGCGCGCCCGAGCCGCCGCCGCCCGGGCGGCCTACAGCCGTTCGACCAGCATCGCCATGCCCATGCCGCCCGCCACGCACATCGACTCGATGCCGAAGGTGCCGTCGCGCGCCTCCAGGCCGTTGAGCAGTGTGGTCATGATGCGCGCGCCCGTCATCCCGAACGGGTGTCCGAGCGCGATCGCGCCTCCGAACGGGTTGAGCTTGTCGTCGTCGATGCCCAGCTCTTCTTTGCACGGCACGATCTGAGCGGCGAACGCCTCGTTGATCTCCACGATGTCGATATCGCCGATGCTCATGCCCGTGTTCTTCAGCAGCTGCTCGATCGCGGGGATCGGGCCGAGGCCCATGACCTCCGGGCGAATCGCCACCACCGTCGAGGCCAGGATGCGGGCCTTGGGCATGAAGCCGCCGTCACGGGCGCGCTCGTCGGACATCACCAGCAGCGCCGCCGCGCCGTCGTTGAGGGGACACGCGTTGCCCGCCGTCACCGTGCCGTCCGGCTTGAACGCGGGACGCAGGCCCGAGAGCTTCTCCAGGGTCGTCCCCGCGCGCGGACCGTCATCCTTGGAGACCACCTGCTCGGGCACGTCGATCTCGTTGCCCTCGCGATCCTTGTCCTTGTGCGCCGGCGCCGTCACCGGCACTATCTCCTTGTCGAAGTGCCCCGAGACCTGGGACTCGACCGCACGGCTCTGCGAGATCACCGCCCATTCGTCCTGCGCCTGGCGGCTGACGTTGTGCTGCTCCGCCACGTTCTCCGCGGTCAGGCCCATGGGGATGTAGACGTTGTACAGCGAGCCCTCCGAGCCGTCCAGCTGGTGGTGGAACTCAAACGGCGCGCTCCCCCCCGCGCGCGAGACCGCCTCCACGCCGGCCGCTATGTACGTGTCGCCCTCGCCAGCCTTGATCGCATGGAAGGCCATCCTGGTGGTCTGCAGCGAGGACGCGCAGAAGCGGTTGACCGTGGTGCCCGGCACGTGGAAGTCGATGCCCGCCAGCAGCGACGCGTTGCGGCCGATGTTGTAGCCCGACTCGCCCTCCGAGAAGCCGCATCCCATCATCACGTCCACGATCGAGCTGGAGTCCAGCTGCGGGTTGCGCTCCAGCAGCGCTTTCAGGGGAATCGCAGCCAGGTCATCCGCCCGCACCGATTTGAGCGATCCCTTCACCGCCCGTCCGATGGGGGTGCGAATGGCATCGACGATCACTGCTTCGGGCATGCGGACTCTCTCCTTGGTCGGTTGGCGCTCACAGGCGAAGACGCCGGCGGGCCGGCGCGAGGCGAGGAATCCTATGGGATGGCCTAGAGATCGAGGCGGCTGACGCCCAGCTCGTCAAAGCCCACGTGGTGGGCCAGCTCATGGCGCACCGTGCGCGTCACCTGGTCGCGCAGCAGATCCGAATCGTGGCCGAAGGCCCGGCGCAGCGTGTCGCGGAAGATCACGATGCGATCGTGGGCGTTGTCGCGGCTCGCGCCGTCGCCCTGGTAGAGGCCGTAGGCGCCGCGGCGGCGCCCGCCGTCGGAGATCACCACCGCCACGTGGGCCAGGGCGTTGCGCAGCAGGTCCGGCAGGTCATCCAGGGCGTCGCGCACCAGCTCCTCGAAGTCCGTGTCATTGAGGGGATCCAGCTCCATGAACGCGCTTTCCTCAGGGTCAGCCACGAGCCCTTCGCGCGCCAGCTGCTCGGAGTGGCGGACGATCTCTTCGAACTCGGTCTCTGACTCGGGATCGCGCCAGCCGGCCAGGCGTACGGCCACGAACGCCGCGCTCCCGATCAGGACCGCCGCGACGATCACGCCGAGCGCGACATCCTCGAGCGCCCTTACCGCGCCGATCGAGCTGAAGCCCTGCCCGACGACGATCACCACGAGACCGACCGAAAGGGCGATTAGCGCGGCCACGCCCGCACGCCGAAGCTGACCGGAGGCACTTGCTGGCGACCGCGACGAGCGCATCGGCGGCCCTATTCGAGCGTTCGGGCGACCACGAGCCGCTGAATCTCGTTGGTGCCCTCGTAGATCTGGATCGAGAAGCTCGTATGTCCCATGTGGGGAGTCCATACTCCACGCCGACCCCAGCGATCGACGTCGAGGCGAGGATGTATCAGCACACCTGCAGTCTAATCCGCTTCAAGGCACCGCGCGCCATGCGCGTGGGGCGACGGTCGGCGTTGTGGCCAGCAAGCCGTTGATAGGCTGGCCAAGAGTGCCCCATTCCTGCGAGTGACCCGATTTCGTGCGCAACGACAGTGATCTTCACCGACATCGTGCCTCGTGGCTCGCGGCGGTACCGTTACTCGCGTTGGGCACCAAACGGATAACAGGCGTCTGGCGGCGGCGTCGGAGTACCGCGTCTCCTCGACCCCAGTCGCACCCGTCGCACTCTGGGGGCCAGCCCGCGCTTCTCTGCATCTCACAGTCGTTCTGGCCTGACACCACCCCCACGGCGATCCGGGCGAGCAAGCTGCTCGAGAAGCTCAGCGCGCAGTGGGACATCGCCGTTGTGACCGAGGCCAACGCCCCGAGCCGCAGCGGGCGCGTGCACATCGAGGTCGTTCGCAGCTGGCGACCCGGCAGACTGTTTGCTGCACTGCGGCGTCTGCGGCTAAGCAAGCTGCTGGAGATAGCCATCTGGCCTGACGACTCCGTCTTTTGGGTGCTCCCGGCAATTCTTGCCGGGCGACGCCTCATTCGCGAGACCGCGCCAAGCGCAATCGTCGTGTTCATGATGCCTTACTCCGCCGGGCTTGCGGGCATCGCCCTCAGCAAGCTCACTGGGCTGCCGCTCATCCTCAACCTTGATGATTCGCCTACGTGCACCGACATGCACCCGTATTTTCCGACCCGCTTGCACTATCGCTGTGCAAAAGCTCTCGAGGACTTTTACGCTAGATACGCGGACGCAGTCGTCTACGTGTCGGAGACGAACCTCGACGCAGTGAGATCTCGACAGCCCGAGCATGCTCGTCAGAGGTTTCATCTCGTCCGGTACGGAGCTGACCGTGCTGACTTTCGCCCGCAGCCAACGAGCGCTGGGGGCTTTGAGATCGCGTACGTCGGAGCGATGACCGGTTGGCGGGCCCTGATCGAGCAACACGCATCAGCAGGTCGGCTGAGGCGTATCTATGACGCGTGGAGCCGCCTCGGTCGGTACGAGCGAATTGCCTTGGATCAACGCACGTCCTCTCCTGCGATCATCGGTCGCGCGATTATCGATGCGATCGCCGAGCACCGTGATTGGGCAGGACGCGTGAACATGACCATCTACGGCAACCCGTACCCAGCTTCCGTGGTCGCGCGTGCCCTTGCGTACGCCAGAGTTGAGAGCGTTGTAACGGTCCTTGGTCCCGTTCCACACGACGAGGTCGCAGACATCCTTTGTCGAGCGGATCTGTTGTTTCTAGCACTGCCTAGGCGACCCGATGGATCGCCAGGCGGCCGGATCTCCGCGAAGACGTACGAGTACCTGATGACTGACCGACCCATCCTCGCTGCGCTGCCGCAGGGCGAGAATTGGAATTACCTGACAGATAAGCCCGGAGTCTGGCTGGTCGAGCCGGACGACCAGCAGCGCATGACGGAGATCATCGCCGAGCTCGCCGCCGCCAAGTTCGCGGGAAGACCGCGCACGTTTGACCGCGACCACCTCCAGGAGCAACTGTCATACGAGACCCGCGCGGCGGAGCTCGCGACCGCCGTGCGTGCGGGGATCGAGCGCAGGCTGAGCGGTGATCCGGCGCGTCATCGTAGGCTCTGAGCCCACAAAGCCGCCGCCTGGGCCTTGGCTATTTGAGCGTCCGGGCGATCACGAGCCGCTGGATCTCGTTCGTGCCCTCGTAGATCTGGGTGATCTTCGCGTCTCGCATCATGCGCTCGACGGGGTACTCCTTGACATAGCCGTAGCCGCCGAGCACCTGGACCGCCTCGACGGTCACCGCCATGGCGGTGTCAGAGCAGAAGACCTTGGCCATCGAGGAGTACTTACCGCTCTCGGGCTCGCCACGGTCGGCCATCGCGCACGCCTTGTAGAGCAGCTCGCGCCCGGCGGCCGTCTGTGTTTCCATATCCGCCAGCTTGAACTGGATCGCCTGAAACTCGTTGATCGCCTTGCCGAACTGCCTGCGCTCGCGCGCGTAGGCCACCGCGTAGTCGGTCGCCCCCTGGGCGATGCCCACCGCCTGCGACGCCGCCCCCAGGCGCGTGCGCTCGAGCGTTCCAAGTGCCACCGAAAGCCCCCTGCCAACCTCGCCGATGACGTTCTCCTGCGGCACGCGCACGTCCTCGAAGATCGGCTGCCCGGTGGGCGAGGCGCGGATCCCCAGCTTGTGCTCCAGCTTGCCCACGCTGAAGCCCGGCCGGTCCGCCTCGACCACGAACGCCGTCAGCCTGCGGCTGTCGCGGTCGGTGACCGCGAAGCAGATGTAGAAGTCCGCGATCCCCAGGTTGGTGATCCAGTTCTTGGTGCCGTTGATCACCCACTCCTCGCCATCCAGGACCGCCGTCGTCTTCATCCCCGCCGGATCCGAACCGGCCTCCGGCTCGGACAGGGCGAACGCCGGAGACCATTCGCCCGTGGCGCACCTGGGCAGGAAGCGCTGCTTGAGCTCCTCGCTGCCGAACAGCTGGATCGGCAGCGTGCCCAGCTCCTGCACCATCAGGATCAGCGCGCAGGCCGCGTCCACCTTGGCGATCTCCTCGACCGCCATGTTCAGCATCAGCGTCCCCGTGCCCGTGCCGCCGTACTCCGTCGGGAAGGGCAGGCCCAGGATGTCCTGCTCGGCCAGGATCTTGCGCACGTCCCAGGGGTATTCCGCCCGCTCGTCGATCTCCGCCGAGCGCGGCGCGATCTTCTCGCGCGCGATCTGGCCGATGGTGGCGCAGAAGTCCAGGTTCTCCTGGGGGATCGTGTAGAGATCGCTCATCGTCTGCATGACTCGTGATCGTAGTGATGAGGAGGCCGGTTGGCGCTGTTCCCAGCCATGCCCGCACGCCATCAGGGATTGCGGCGCCGGCTGCGGGGCGCGCTCGGTCGACCCGTTCCGCGCCGCTAGGCTCATGACATGAGCGTTGAGGACCCAGCCGCCCCGATCGACATCGACCCGGCCAGGGTCGCCCAGTGGCTCGCCGAGGACTCCAGCGTGCAGGTGATCGACGTACGCGAGGCCTATGAGCGCGAGGCTGGCCACATCGCCGGCACCCGTCACATCGAGCTGGTCAGGCTCTCATCGCAAGCCGGCACCGTGGAGCGCGAGCGGCCCGTGGTCTTCTACTGCCGCCTGGGCTCGCGCTCGGACATGGCCGCGCAGGCATTCCGCGCGGCGGGCTTCGAGGCATACTCCATGAGCGGAGGGCTGACGCGATGGGCGCGCGAGAGCTTTCCGCTCTCGCCCGAGGGCGCCACCGTGGCGGACCACTGAGAGGAGCAGCACGTGGAGGCTTCCAGCGAGTACCCGAACGTGACCACCGGCGAGGGCTACGCGGTCGCCAATCTCGATGACCTTGGCGACGGCCCGGGCTTTCGCAAGGTCCGCAAGGGCCTGGAGGTGATGGCGTTCGGAGTCAACGCCATCGTGCTGCCGCCGGGGATCGAGACCGCCTTTCACTACCACGACCTCCAGGAGGAGCTGTACTTCGTCCATCGCGGCACCATCGAGATGGAGTTCGGTGACGGCTCCGTCCAGCGGCTGGCCGAGGGCGGGCTCGCGCGCGTCGACGCGGCCACCCGGCGCAAGATCCGCAATGTCGGCGACGTGGACGCGGTGTACCTGTGCGCGGGCGGCAAGGACGGCTACATCGGGCGCGATGGGCGCGTGGGCCCCGGCGAGGCGCAGCGTGTCAAAGCCGCCCACGACCTCTCAGCAGAGCAGCCCGGGTGAGCTGCGCGGGCTGCTGCTGTGAGCGAGCCCGAGCCTGAGAGCTCGCACCGGCAGCTGCGGATCGACGCCGGGCTGGCGATCCCGCTCGCCGAGATCACGCTGCGCACGAGCCGCTCCTCGGGCCCGGGCGGGCAGCACGCGAACGTCACCGCCTCGCGCGTGGAGGCCGTCTTCGACGTCCTCGCCTCGCCCTCGTTGAGCGAGGCTCAGCGCGCGCGCGTGCTCGCGCGCGCGGGACCGCGCGTGGTGGCAGTGGCCCAGGACGAGCGCTCCCAGACGCGCAACCGCGAGCTCGCCCTGGCGCGGCTGGCCGAGCGCCTCGCGCGCGCCCTGACCGTCCCTCGCACCCGCCGCGCCACCCGCCCGACGCGCGCCGCGCGCACTCGCCGGCTGCAGGAGAAGCGCCGCGCCGCCCAGCGCAAGGCCGAGCGCCGCCGTCCGCCCGCCGACGGGGACTAGTTGAGCAGCTCCCTGACGTAGCGCTGGTGCAGGTGCCCCAGCGGTGTCTTTTCCGGGTGAAACCCGATCGCGTTCCACAGCAGGCCCGACACGGGCGCCCACGCCACGATCAGGTAGGCGCCCAGCACCAGCGCCGCGTTGCGCAGCCGGCGCGAGCCCGACAGGGCCGCCAGCGGCAGGACCCACAGCACGTACCACGGCAGCACCCAGCTGAGCGTCACCAGCAGCGCCACGCTCGCCCAGCCCGACGCCGTGATCGTGTCCCGTCGCCGCCACGCGAGCCAGCAGCAGAGCAGCACCGCCACCGCCAGCAGGCCGCTCATCACCAGGTGGATGCGCGCGCTCTCGCCGCCCGCGCCCGCCGCCAGCCCGATCAGGTTGGGCACGCTCTCGTTGGTGACCAGGCGGCTCTGGGTGCTGAGATCGGGGATGTGCAGGCCGAACGCCAGCAGGCTGAGGGCACCCGCCAGCGCGCCCGCCGCCGCCATCCCCAGCACCACCTGGACCAGCCTGCGCGGGGCCCGCAGCAGGCCCACGAGCACCACCGGGATGAGGACCACGCCGGATGCCTTGATCGCCGCCGCCATCACGAACGCCGCGCCCGCGCCGATGTCCGCGGGCACGAGCGACAGCAGCCATCCGCTCCACTTGCCCGGGCGTGGCGCGCCCGCCGGCTGGCGGTCGGACTCCTGGGCGCACGGCGGTCGGATCCCCGTCGCCGCGGCGCCGGGGGCGTCGGCGTCCGCCGGGGCCCCCGCGGCCTTCGTCCCGGGCGCGCGCAGCAGCAGGTAGAAGCCCAGCATGATGCAGAGGAGCAGCAGGAAGTCGTTGTGGTCGCCGCCCAGGCCCCACACCAGGACGATCGGGTTGAGACCCACGAGCACGATCGCGGCGCGCGGATCGCGGCCCAGCAGCTGCGCGCACTTCCAGACCAGGAAGATCGTGGCCAGGCTGGCCAGCCCGAGGATGACCTTCAGCGCCCAGAAGGACCCGGCCACGCCGAGCGGGACCACGACGAAGGTGAGCAGCGTGAACATCGGCCCGTACGGGCTCAACAGCTGGTGCCAGTTGCTGAGGATGAAGGCCGGATCGCTGTGGGGCTCGGAGATCGGGATGCTCGTGTACGGGTTGAGGTGGTGCACCACCTCCATGCGCCCGTAGTTGATGTAGTTGAAGACGTCCGTCAGCGCCAGCGGCGGCGCCAGCAGGAAGACCGCGTGGACCGCCAGGATCGCCGCCACGATCCACCGCGCCGGCAGCCGCGCAGCGGAGCGCAGCGCCAGCAGATAGCCGGCGTACATCAGCACGATCGCGCCCGAGAACAGGTACTTCAGCGTGGTCCCGTTGTCGGTCAGGCCCGGCCACAGCCCGCCCAGCGGGCCGGCCATCCAGCGCGGGTAGAAGTTCGTGTGGGTGGTCGGCGAGAGCAGGCTCGGGCGGTTGGCCGCCATCACCACCACCAGCAGGCTCAGCACCACGATCGCCAGCATCGCCAGCGCGCCCGTGCGCACGCTCCGCTCCGCGCCCACCAGCGCGCCCGCGCGCCCGTTTCTCAGCCGGCGCCCGGCACGGGCGATGACGCCGTCCAGCGCTGTCTCTTGGAGGGGAAGGGTCCTAGCGTCGCCCGACATGCTCAGCGACCCTATCCGCCCAGAAACGCAGAGGGCCCGCCGAAGCGAGCCCTCCAACCAGTGGACCGATGTCCTGCGACTAGATCGTCTGGACGTTTACGGCCTTCGGACCCTTGTCGCCCTGCTCCGGGTCGTAGGAGACCTTGGCCCCCTCCTGCAGAGAGCGGTAGCCCTCGCCATTGATCCCGGTGTGGTGTACGAAGAGGTCCTTGTCGCCGTCATCGGGGGTGATGAAGCCGAACCCCTTGTCGTCGCTGAACCACTTTACGGTGCCGGTTGGCATGTGCGAACTCCTCCACGATATGTGCGTGCTGCTACGCGGAGGATGCTTCTCGAAGCTTCGACCTGCGAGCGCTTGCACTACTTTCGCCGGTCTTATCGCCGGCCATACAGCACGACCGTAGCACGTCATCACGCTCGCGTGTTCAGCAGATGTTGCCGACGCGCGCGCCGCTCCCGGCGGCGAGGACCGACGCGCGGCTAGGGTGAGGCAATGACCCCGCAGGCGAGCGCGACGGCAGGGCCGCCCGAGCAGGACCCGGTGCGCCTGGAGCGCCTGCTCCCCCCCGGCGGACAGGCCACCGTCCCCGAGATCGTCGAGCAGCTGGGCCTGTGGGAGCGCCCGCCCGCCACCTCACAGCGCCCGCGGGTGATCTGCAACATGATCAGCACCGTCGATGGCCGCGCCAGCGTGGCTGGGCGCTCGGGCACGATCAGCGACCGCGCCGACCGGGCCCTGTTCCACGGCCTGCGCACAGCCGTGGACGCCGTGCTGGTGGGCGCGGGGACGGTGCGAACAGAGCGCTACGGCCGGATCATCCCCGACCCCGCGCGCCGCCGGCTGCGACTGCGGCGGGGTCTGG
Organism: Solirubrobacteraceae bacterium; assembly: GCA_036743695.1. Taxonomy (GTDB): domain Bacteria; phylum Actinomycetota; class Thermoleophilia; order Solirubrobacterales; family Solirubrobacteraceae; genus Palsa-744. Next base: position 9,799 of record DAINPC010000017.1, read on the forward strand.
CCGAGGAGCCGCTGGCGTGCATCGTCTCCGGGCGCCTGGGGCTCGGCGCGGACATCCCGCTGCTGTCGGAGCCCGAGGCGCGGGTCGTGCTGCTGACCTCCTCGCGCGCGAGCCTGCCCGCGACGCGCGCGCGCGTGGACTACGTGCGCGCGGGCGGCCACGGCGGTCTCGACCTGCCCGGCGCGCTGATCGAGCTGCGCGAGCGCTTCGCTGTCGCCAGCCTGCTGTGTGAGGGCGGGCCGCACCTCTGCCTCCAGCTGCTCGCCGCCGGGCTGCTCGACGAGCTGTTCCTGTGCCTCGCGCCCAAGCTCGCCGGCGGGGAGCCCGCAGGCGGGGAGGCGTTGCGGATCCTCGCTGGCGGCGAGCTGGATCCGCCCGCCGAGCTGGAGCTGCTCGGCGTGCTGCGCAGCAGCTCCTACCTGTTCCTGCGCTATGGCGTCTCCGCGCGCGAGCGCGTCTCGCGCGCGACGATCGAGAGCACCTCGCTCGCCAGGTGACGGCCCTGGCTGGCCACCCGCGGGGTGGCGGCGATCCGCACGACCACCTCATCGCCGTCCAGCTCCTCGAGGGTGATCCGCGGCGAGCCGCGCAGCGGCGTTTGCAGCGCCTTCTCCAGGACCTCCTGAAGCTCGCCCGGGCTCATGCCGGCGCGCAGGCGCGCGCGCAGGTTGACCGCCTCCGGCTCGCGCAGCGGCAGCACCGCCACGTTGAGCACCACGCTGTTGGGCACCAGGATCGAATCGTCGCCTGTGGCGAACGTCGTGTAGAGCAGCCCCAGCGAGCTGACCGTGCCCTCGATCTGGCCGGCCAGCGGGCCACCCTGGAGCCGCACGCGCTCGCCCACGTGGAACGGGCGGGCGCTCAGCAGGACGGTGCCCGCGATCAGGTTTCCGAGCGTCTGCTGGGCCGCCAGGCCGAAGATCACCGCCGTGAACGCGCCTCCCAGCGCCAGCGTCCTCGCTTCGATGCCCGCCACGCGCAGCGCCACCAGCAGCGCCAGCACCACCGTGATGAGCCGGATCAGGAACCCCACCGTGCCCGCCGTCGCCGGGTCCAGGCGGCGGAACAGCGCGGGGCCCAGGCCGCGGCCGAGGTCGCGGGCGATCGCCCAGCCGAGGATCATCAGTGCGAGGACCGTCACGACGGTCACCGGCGTGTCGAGCGCCTGTTCGAGCACCTTGTGGCCCGGATGGCCGTGGGTGCCATGGGTCGCGCCGACGGTCGTGCCGAGCAGGCTGACGCGGCTGTCGTAGAGCAGCACCACGCCCACGAACAGCGGCAGCAGCACCAGCGCCTCCAGACGGGCCCGCTTGACCACCCGCGGGCTTATCTGGCGCAGCAGACCCACCTCCTGCCATGCCTGGCTGCGGGTCTCGAACATCTTCGGTGGCGTCCTCGGGACGGGCATCGCCTCACATGATGGCGACATCGCGTCCGCGTTCGCGCCCTGGGCGCCGCCGTGCTCTACGCTTCGGGCCATGAACGCCAACCTGCGCAAGCTGGCCGTCCCCGCTGTGATCCTCGGCGTGGTCCTGCTCGTGGTCGCCGCGATCTATTTCGTCCAGCCCGAGCACTCCCTCCCCTCCTTCTTCCCCGGGCACGCCTCCGCCACCAGCGCGGAAGCCAACCACCACCACACCAAGCACGGCATAGCCGCGCTGATCGTGGCCCTCGCCTGCTTCGCGTTCGCCTGGTTCCAGACCGGGCCGAAAACGGGCACGGCCGGATCCCAGGCCTGACGGCGAGCTCGCGGCGCCGCCCGGCTGGGCGCCCGCCGAGCTATGCGCCGAGCGCGAACAGGAGCGTGCAGAGAACGCCGAGCCCGGCGCAGTAGACGCCGAACGGCGTGAGGCGGTTGGTCTGGAAGTAGCGCAGCAGGAACTTGACCGCGAAGAACGTGGTCAGCGCCGCGCACAGGCCGCCGACGAACGCGGGGCCCCGCACGCCGTTGCCCTCGGAGCCAAGCAGTTCGGGCAGCTTGAGCGCACCCGCCGCAAGGATCACCGGTGTGGCGAGTAGAAAGCCGAAGCGCGCGGCGTCCTCGTTTGAGAGGCCCACGAGCAGACCGCCGCCCATCGAGAAGCCCGAGCGGGAGATGCCCGGGATGAGCGCGGCCACCTGCGCGGTGCCGACCGCTATCGCCTGGCGCCAGCTGAGCTTGGCGATGCGGACATCGGAGTCACCCAGGTAGTCGCCTGAACGGGGCGGGCGCCTGCGCAGGCGCTCGAACAGGAGCAGCGCGATGCCGTTGACGATCAGGAACGCCGCCGCCGTCTGCGGCGAGGCGAACAGTTTGCGCAGCGGGCTCTCCAGCACCAGCCCGATCACCCCGACGGGGATCGTCCCCGCCACCAGCAGCCAGCCCAGGCGCGCGTCGATGTCATCGTCGCGGATCTCGCGGATCGCCAGCGAGCGCCACAGTCCCTTGACGATCCGCACCCAGTCCTTGAAGAACAGCCCCAGCAGCACCAGCGAGGTGCCGATGTGCGTGGCGACCAGGAAGGTGAGAAAGAACTTGTCGTTCTGATGGATGTGCCAGCCGGCAAGGCGGGGCAGCACCACGCCGTGGCCGAGGCTCGAGATCGGAAACGGCTCGGCCACGCCCTGGACGAGGCCCAGGATCACGGCCTGGAAGTAGGAGATCGGGTGCATTGGCGCGACAGCTTATGGCTTGCCGACCGCCAGCGCGTACGCTGCGACGGTGCCGGCCAGCGATCGCGACACCGGGCCGTCGCTTGCGCAGATAGCGCGCGGGTGGGGCCGCATCGGCTGCGTCGGCTTCGGCGGGCCGCCCGCGCACATCGCGCTGCTGCGCGAGCTGTGCGTCACGCGGCGGAGCTGGCTGACGAGCGTGCAGTTCGAGCGGGCGATCGCCGCCACCAACCTCCTGCCGGGACCGGCCTCGACGCAGCTCGCCATCTACTGCGCTTGGCGGCTGCGCGGCACGCGCGGGGCGCTGCTGGGCGGCCTGTGCTTCATCCTGCCCGGGCTGGTCCTGATCCTCGCGCTGGCCGCGGCGTTCCTGTCGGGCTCGCCGCCCACCTGGCTGCGCGGCGCCGGCGCGGGCGCGAGCGCCGCGATCCCGGCGGTGGCCCTCGCCGCCGGGTCGGGCATCGCCGGGCCGATCTGGGCGGCTGCGGCCGGCGGACGGCGCGCCCGCGTGCTCGCCTACGCGCTCGCCGGCGCGATCGGCGCGGCGCTCACCGGACCGTGGCTGGTGCTCGTGCTGATCGGCTGCGGCGCGGCGGAGCTGCTCGGCCGGCGGCTCGCTCACGGCGCCGCGGGCGCACACGCCTGGTGGCTGCTCGCGGCCGCGGCCGCCCCCGCGGGGACGCTCGCGCTGGTGTGGACAGCGCTGAAGGTCGGGGCCCTGGCCTTCGGCGGCGGCTTTGTGATCGTCCCCTTGATGCAGGCCGACGCCGTGGGCACCTACCACTGGATGAGCCATGCGCAGTTCCTGAACGCCGTCGCCCTCGGACAGGTCACCCCAGGGCCCGTCACGCATACCGTCGCAGCGGTCGGCTATGCGGCCGGCGGCGTGCCCGGCGGACTGCTGGCCGCGCTGGTGGCGTTTGCCCCGTCCTTCTCCTTCATCCTGCTCGGGGCTGCTCGCTTCGAGCGCATACTCGTCAACCGGCGCGTGCTGGCGTTTCTCGGCGGCGCCGGCCCGGGTGCCGCCGGCGCGATCCTGGGCGCGGCCGTGCCGCTGACGGCCTCGCTGGGCGAGAGCTGGCAGTACGCATTGGCGCCAGCAGCCGCGCTCGCCCTACTGGTGCTGCGCCGCGGCGTCGTGCCGACCCTGCTGCTCGCGGGCTGCATCGGCGTGACCGCCGGCCTGCTCGGCGCGCCGATCCCGCACTGAGTTCACATGCGCTTCACACGATCGTTGCCGCTTGGTCACAAGAGAACGTCCTTTGCAGGGGAATCTCTTTGCTATGGATGAGCGGGCAGCGAGTTGGCAGACACAGCCGGGCACCACCCGAGTGGACATGCACTGTCACTCCACCGCCTCGCAGCAGTCCCGGCTGGGCGTGCAGCGAGCGGTCGGGCTGCCCGAGTGCGCGACCCCGCCCGAGGAGGTCTACGCGCTGGCGAAGCGGCGCGGCATGGACTTCGTGACGATCACAGACCACGACACGATCGCGGGCGTGCTGGAGATCGCCGACCGTCCCGACGTGTTCGTCTCGGAGGAGCTGACCGCGCACTTCCGCGGTGAGCAGCAGGCCGTGCACGTGCTCTGCTACGGGATCTCCCCCGCCGATCACGAGTGGCTGCAGGCGCACAGGGGCGACGTGGAGCTGTGCGCCGCGTACATGTTCGAGCGGGAGATCGCATGCGCGCTGGCGCACCCCTACCACACGGTGGGCGCCCCGCTGACCGCGCGCCACCGCCGCCGGCTGGCCGAGCTGTTCGCCGTCTGGGAGATCCGCAACGGCGCCCGCGCGCGCGAGCTCAACCGGCCGGCGGCCACCTATGTGGTCACCCGCGACGGGATCGGCATCGGCGGCAGCGACGACCACGCGGGGGTGGACATCGGGCGCACCTTCACGGAGGCGCCCGGCGCACGCACGCCCGAGGAGCTCCTCGCGCACGTGCGGGCCGGGAACGTGCTCGCGCGCGGTGCCCAGGGAAGCGCGGCGAAGTGGGCGCACGCGGCGATCGCGCTGGCGGCCCGTTCGCTCGGACTGGACGCCGCCGACGGTGGCGACGCGCGCCCCGACCCGATGCGGGTGCTGGCGATGATCAGCCGCCTGCTGCGCGAGGGCGACGTCCGCCACGGCCCCGCGGGGGGCGATCTCTCGCCAGAGGACGCGCGCTGCCTGCTGCGGGCGTGGCTGAGCGCGGTCGAGCTCGACCATCTGGATGAGCGCGCGCTGATCGCCCACATGCAGCAGGACAGCTTCAGCCACTCCGGCCTGTACCGGCGGGCCTGCCGCGTGCACGAGCACAAGCTGCGCGCCGCCGTGGAGACGGCCGTCGGCGCGGCCAGCGGGCACACGGACGTGCGCGGGGCGGCCGAGGGCGTGTTCGAAGCCTGCATCGCCGCGATCCCCTACGCCCCCGCCACGGCCTTCCTGGCCAACGAGCAGGCGAAGCTGGCCGCGATCCCCTACGCCGTCGGCACCCGCTCGGGCCACGCGCGCGGCGAGGACGGCGAGCCGCCGCGGGTGGCGATCGTGGTCGACGGGATCGGCTCGACGCACGGGGTCACGCGGACGATCGCCGAGATCCGCCAGCGCGGGGTGCCCGGGTTCGAGATCGAGGTGCTCGGCACCGACCCCGAGGTGGACCGCCGGCTGTCCGCCGTCACCGAGGTCGAGGTCCCCTTCTACCCGGGGCTGCGCATCGGCGTCCCCAGCCTCCCGGCCGTCGTGCAGATGCTCGCCGACGGCTGTTTCGACGCGGTGCACGTCTGCTCGCCGGGACCCGCCGGCGTGTTCGGGGCGCTGGTTGCCCGCGCGCTTGGCCTGCCGCTGGTGGGCAGCTACCACACCGAGCTGACCGCCTATGCGGGCCTGCACTCGGGCGATCCCCGCGTGGCCGACGCGATGGCGCTGGCCGTCAGCGCGTTCTACGGCGCCTGCGACGTGGTCCTCTCGCCCAGCCCCGCCGCCGACGGCGCGCTCGCGGCGATCGGACTGGGAAGCGCGAGCGTGCTGCGCTGGGACCGCGGCGTGGACACCTCGCGCTTTCACCCCGCCCTGCGCGAGGCGCGAGCGCCCCGCGATTCGATCGACGTCCTGTACGCAGGGCGCCTCACGCACGAGAAGGGCGTCGAGCTGCTCGCCGACGCGTTCCTGCAGGCGCACGCACGCGAGCCCCGGCTGCGCCTGGTGCTGGCCGGCGGCGGACCTGAGCAGGAGCGCCTGCGCCGGCGCCTCGGCGGGTACGCCAGCTTTCTCGGCTGGCTCGACGGCGATCGGCTCGCGCGCGCCTACGCCAATGCGGACATCTTCCTGTTCCCGAGCGCCACCGACACCTTCGGACAGGTGATCCTCGAGGCTCAGGCCAGCGGCCTGCCGGTCGTCGCCGTCGCGGAGGGCGGACCGCTGTCGCTGATCGAGAACCGGGTCAGCGGCCTGCTCTGCCAGGGCGACGCGGAGGAGCTGGCGTCCGCCGTGATCGAGCTCGCCGGCTCGCGGCCGCTGCGCGAGCAGCTCGCCGCCGGCGCCCTGCGCTCGGTGCGCACGCGAACCTGGGAGCACACGCTGGAGCGCCTGGCCGGCGGCTACCGCCGGGCGCTGGCCGGCCCGGGGGCGCAGCCGCACGCGGTCCCCGAGCTGCGCGTGCGCGCGGCCTAGCCATGTCGGAGAGGGCCGCCGGGCCAAACGCGATGGCACCCCGCAAGACGCTTGCCGTGGCGCTGCACGGGATCGAGCCGGCGACGTTCGAGCGCTGCGCGCTGATCCGCGACTGGCTCGGGGACCACGGGGTCGAGCGTGTGACCCTGCTGGTGATCCCCGCGCGCGACCTGCACCCCGTCGGCGCGCGATCCCCGGCGATGATCGACTGGCTGTGCGAGCGCCGTCGCGCCGGCGACTCGATCGCCCAGCACGGCTTCCAGCACGCCGGCCCGCGAGCGGGCGCCTCGGCGCGGGGCGTGCTCGCGCGGGCGCACCCGCAGCGCGGCGGAGAGTTCCTCGGCCTGGACGACGCGGAGACCCGCCGCGCGGTGCACGCCGGGTGGCGGCTGCTGAAGCTCGCAGGGATCGAGCCCGACGGCTTCGTCGCCCCCGCCTACGCCTACACGGCCGCGCTGCGCCAGGCGCTCACGCTCAGGTTCCACTGGTGGGCGGGGCTGCTGCGGGTGCACCGCACGTGCCCCGCGCCCGATGAGGACCCGCGCAAGCCGCTGGCGCCGGCGTGGAGCCTCGCCACCGCCGGGCCGCTCAGCCGGGTGCTCTCGCCGCAGATGGTCCGCATCGGCTCGCTGCTGCCCACCGGCACCCTGCGCCTGGACGTCCACCCGGCCTATCTGCAGCACCCGCGCCACATGCTCGCGCTGGAGTGGGTGCTCGGGCGCGTCGGGGGACGCCGCACGGCGGTCACCTATCTCGAGCTGGCCGGCGTCTGAGCGCCGGCCGTCAACCCTTGGCGCGGGCGGAGAACAGCGACGCTTCCAACGGCTTGACCGCCGCGAGCGCCGAGTAGCCGAGGTGCTTGACCGCGAACAGGTCCTCGATCGTGCGCAGCAGCGAGAAGTGGTTGTAGGGCTCCTGGCTGGTGGCCGCGGCATTGACGAGCGGCGAGAGCAGCAGCGCGCCCACCGTGCCGCCGCCCCGCGCGGGCAGCCCGGCCGGCGCCGAGGCAGCGAGGTTCGGATAGCGGGGTGCTCCGCAGCAGGAGCTGGAGTCGCCGAATTCGCCGCTCGAGGGCGCCTCGTCGACGGTGATCACGAGCAGGCCGCCGTCCTTGTAGGCCTGCGAGCTCACGATCTGGGGCACGACCGACTTGAGATAGCCGTCGGCCGGCACCATGCCGGCTGCGGCGCCGGGCGTGCACGGGACGGGATTGCCGTCGTGACAGCGGTCGGGCACCAGATAGGAGAGGCTCGGCGTGCGCTTTGCGGCGGCCAGGTCTGATTTCAGCCTGTCCAGTCCCACGTCGTCAGCGGCGCAGGCGGGCGAGTCGATCAGCGACTGGAAGTAGACGAAGGGGTTGCGGAAGGTCGCGTAGGGCCCGGCGCCCGCGGCCTGTGCGGCGCTGGGGTCGGCCTGCCCGAGCGCGGGATGGCCACAGGCGGGTGCCTGGCCTGCGGCTTCGTCGATGCCCTGTACGTAGGCACGCCAACGCAGATGCTTGGCGCTCAGCTCGCCGGGGAGCGTCTGCGTGCCCGCCGGGTAGACACAGCCGCTGCCGAGCACCTGTTCGTCGGCGCCGCTGCTCGCGGGCGCGATGTCGGCGTAGGTCGGGCAGTTGGCCGCCGTTTCCAGCGTCGGCCCCTGGCCGCTGAGCAGGGCCAGCTCGTTGGCCAGCTCCTCGTGGGCGACCGCGTCATAGCGGACGAGCAGCGTGCCGCGGTGCTCGAGCGTCTGGGAGAGGTAGGGAGCGGAGGAGGCCGGTCCGAACACGGCCGCATAGGGCTGATCGGAGAGCATGATCACGAATACGTGCTTGACCG
>DAINPC010000018.1:0-17811 GCA_036743695.1 Solirubrobacteraceae bacterium
CCGCACCCGGGCTCGACGCTCTGCAGAGGCCGAAACCCCGGCCCCCTTACCGGGGGCCGGGGTGGTTCGACCTTCGGGCAAATGGTCGGGGAGACAGGATTCGAACCTGCGATCACCCGGCCCCCAGACTAGGCGGGCATCGCGCGTATTGAGCCGTAGGCATCTTGCGTTGTCGTCTCGTGCCGACGACCCTACTGCGACTAGGCGACTGCCTCGGCGCAACGGGCGAATGCGTGTTGATGCCCCCATAGGCATCTGGGGAGGGCATTTGAGCGGTGCCGTTCAGACGCCGCGCCACGGACCCACGCACACGGCGCCAACCACGAATCTCAAGCAGGTTCTCGAGGAAATTGTTCCCCAATTGTTCCCCAGCGGGATCTCGGCTCGCGCCTGGCCAGGAGCAAAACCCTGGATTTGCAGGCACTTCAGAGGGGTGAGCGACGGGACTCGAACCCGCGACCGCCTGGACCACAACCAGGAGCTCTACCAACTGAGCTACGCCCACCACGGGATGCGAGATGCAAGTCTAGCGGCGAGTCAGACCGGGGATTTTCCCAGCGTGCGTTCGGCCAGCGCGAGGCTCTGGCTGGGAGCCAGCCCGGGGTTGCCGGCGGCGGCGGCCCGCCAGGCGGCGAGCAGCTGCGCGGGCTCAGCTCCGAGCAGCGCTGCGATCTGAACACCGACGGCAAGCGGGTCGGCGAGCAGGCCGGCCCTCGCGGGCGCGCCGGTGGCGGCGAGCTGCTCCGCGGCGGCGGCTTGGACGGCGGCGGCGGCCTGTGCGGCGGCGGCGCCCTCGGCTGCCTGCCGGGCGGCCGTGAGCAGGCGCTCGGTCACGTCCTGGCCCTGGCGTTGGGCGGCGCGCCAGCCGCGGCCCATGGACAGTTCCTGCACGGACAGCTGCGGGCCTTCGAGGATGGTCAGCCGGGCCTGGTGGGGCATCCACTTGCGTTCTCCGAAGTCCACCACCTTGTCGCGCACCCACGGTTCGACCACGACGCGCAGCTCACCCTCGCTGAGGTTGAAGCGGCAGACGTTGTGGGGGAACTGGCGCAGCTCCAGGTGATACATGCGCCACACAGTCGCATGTCGAGGGCATGGAGGCGGCTGTGCTGACGGCGCGGACGGGACCGCGCGCCCCGGAGCGGCCTACTCCCCGAAGGGGAGCGCCGCGGCGGGCAGGATGGCGGGCTGCTGGCCCAGGCGGGCGCGCATGATCTGGACGGCCTCGGGGTTTGAGTCGATCAGGACGTAGTGGCGGCCGAGCTTGGCTGCCACGGCTCCGAGCGTGCCGCTGCCGGCGAAGAAGTCCAGGCACCAGTCGCCGGGGCGGGTGGAGGCCTGGACCATGCGCCGCACGATGCCCTCGGGCTTCTGGGTGGGGTAGCCGGTCTTCTCGCGCCCGCTGGTGGGCACGATGGTGTGCCACCAGACGTCCGTGGGGAGCTTGCCCAGCGCGACCTTCTCGGGTGTGACCAGGCCGGGCGCCATGTAGGGCTCGCGGTCCACCTGCTGGGAGTCGAAGTGGTAGTGGTCGGGATCCTTGACGTAGACGAGGATGGTGTCGTGCTTGGCCGGCCAGCGGCGCTTGGTGCGCGCGCCGTAGTCGTATGCCCAGATGAGCTCGTTGAGGAAGCAATCCCGGCCGAAGATCTCATCGAGCAGCAGCTTGCAGTGGTGCGCCTCGCGGTAGTCGATGTGGAAGTAGAGGGTGCCCGAGGACGTGAGCAGCCGGCGGGCGTGCTCCAGGCGCGGGGCCAGAAAGGCGAGGTAGTCCTGGAAGGCGTCGCTGTAGCTGGAGTGGGAGAGCAGCTGTGTGCTGTAGCGGCGCCCCTGAAACCCCGTGCGCTCGCCCTCCCCGTCCTGGACGGCGCGCAGCGTCTTTCGCACCTGCGCCTTGCCGGTATTGAAGGGCGGGTCGATGTAGATGAGCTGAAAGGACTCATCAGCGAAGGCAGCCAGCAGCTGGAGGTTCTCGCCGAGCAGGATCCTGTCGATCCCCGGGGTGGCATCGGCGGGGCTCATGCCCCAGAGGTTACGTTCGCGCCCCGATGGAGTCGGGGCGCGGCGGCGCGCGTGCGAGCGGGGCGGGTGTTTACTGCATGGAGCATGGGATCAGATCAGCCAGCGGGCGCGGCGCGCGGCGGCAAGCGGTCACGGCTGCGCGTGGGCGTGGCGCTGCTGGGCGCGGCGGCGGCGCTGACGGTTGCGATGGCAGCGGAAGGCATCGAACCGGGCACGGGACGGAGACCGGGCGCGGGACAGGGACCGGCTGCGGTGTCGGTGTGGATCGCGGCGGGCAGGCCGGCAGCGCCGGTCCCGCGCGGCTTCCTGGGACTGTCGTTCGAGCTGTCGACCGCGCGCCAGATCGGCTCATATGCGGATACCGGCAACCTGGCGGCGCTGCTGCGCTCGCTGGGGCCGGGGGTGCTGCGGCTGGGCGGCGCGTCGGCTGACACGCGGGTGGCGTGGACGGATGCGCACACGCCCCGGCCGGCATGGGCGAGCGCGGTTCTGACGGTGGGCGACCTGCGCAGGCTCCACCGCCTGGCGCTCGACAGCGGCTGGCGCGTGCTGCTGACGCTCGGACTGGCGCATTACGACCCGCACGCGGCGGCGCGCGAGGCGGCGGCGGCGCGGGCTGTCCTGGGCAGGTGGCTGGCGGGCATTGAGGTGGGCAACGAGCCGGATTCTTACGGCCGCCACAACCTGCGCTCGCTTCCGTGGACGCCGCGGCGATACGAGCGGCAGGTGAGCACGTACAGGCGCGCGATCGCGCACCTGGCGCCGGGGATCTCGTTGGCGGGTCCGGGCGTTTCGGGGTCCAGCGCGTTCGTGCGCTGGGGTGCGGCGGAGGCGCGGCGGCAGCGGCCCGCGCTGCTGACGGGCCACCACTACCCGCTGCGCTGCGATTCGGCCCCGGCGCCATCGATTGAAGCGCTCCTGAGCGAGCACACGCGCCAACGGGAGGGAGTGTCGCTGGCGCGCTTCCTGTCGGTGTCGCGCGCGAACGCGACGCGGTTCCGCGTGGATGAGACCAACACTGTGTCCTGCGGCGGCAGGACGGGGGTCAGCGACACGTTCGCCTCGGCGCTGTGGGCGGTGAGCTACATCACCCAGACGATGGTGGCGGGCGCGTCGGGGATCAACCTGCAGGGCAACCCGGCCAGGTGCACGGGCTACTCGCCCGTGTGCGCCACCTCGCCCAAACGCCTGGCGCAGGGGGTGCTGCACGCACAGCCGGAGTGGTACGCGCTGCTGCTGACCAGCGCGCTGGTGGGCGACAGGCCGCTGCGCACGAGAATGGTCTCGCAGGCGCATCCGAACGTGGTGGTGAGCGCGCTGCGCGCGCACGACGGCGGGCTGCGCGTGGTGGTCGTGGAGGACGATCCGCCGAGCGCGAGCGGCGTGGCGCTGCGCGTGCATGTCGGCGCGGGCGCGCGCACGGCGACGGTCCTGACGCTGAGCGCGCCCTCGCCGCAAGCGCGCGCGGGCGTGATGCTGGGCGGCCGCGCGGTTGCGGGCGACGGCAGCTGGCGGGCGCCGCGGCCGCGTCCGGTCTCGGTCCGGGGAGGGGTGGTGGAATTGACGGTGGCTCCATCGAGCGCCGCCCTGGTGTCGGTGGCGCCGAGCGCGCGCGGGGGCGGTTAGGAGTCGCTCAGCTCGACCCAGGAGTAGCGGCCGCCGCACAGGACCCGCCACTGTGCACGTGGGCGCGTCTGCAGGGTGCCGGCGGCGGGGACGCTGGCGGGGGTGAGGAAGATGGCGTCGAGCACTGCCGCGCCAGCGTCGCCGGGCGCGAGCGTGGCCCCGCCGCGCGTCACGGACAGTTCGTGCGCGCCGGCGGAGAGCTGCAGGGGGATCGGCGGGACGGTGTTGGGCACGAGCGAGTTGCCGCTCAGCTGCGCGCCGATGGAGTCCGGCGCGCGGCGGTCCACGCTGAGCTTCACGGTGGGCATCAGCTGCCCCTGGACCCACAGCTCCCAGCGCCCCGCGAAGGGAAGACGGAAGCGGGCTGACAGCTGCCCGGGCCTGTTCATGACCAGGCCCTGGCGCTCGTGACCCCACCCGCGCGGATGGCGGGCGCGGCGCAGGGCGACCCTGACGAGCGGCGATGCGGCGGCGACGGTCAGCTGCGTGCCGTGGAGCGTGGGGCTGAGCGCCAGGCGCCGGATGCGGGCGCACTGCAGCGAGGCGGAGCCGGTGAGGGCGATGTGCGCGAGCGCGGGGCGGGCGCCGGGGCGCCGGCCCCACACCTGGTAGTAGGAGCCCTGCCAGAGCAGGCGGTAGGCGGCGGGCGGGCGGCTGGCGGCTGGATCTCGGCGGGCGACGATCAGCGGGTAGCCGCGCAGGGCGGCTGGCGTGAGCCGATCCAGTTGCACGGGCTGGCCGTAGCCGCCGGCGGCGGCGGCGAGCGCGGCGGGCGGGTACACGAAGTCGGGGCCGCCCACGTCCAGGTGGCGCAGCTCATACATGGAGTATTCGTCGAAGTCGGTGAACAGCGTGGGGCCGCGCCCGGCGAAGCGCGAGTCCAGCGAGGCCAGCTCGTCGTAACGGGCGGTCGGCGCGAGGTTCGAGACGTGGTATTGCAGGGCGTCGGAGACGAGCACGCCGCCGGCGAGGGCGAGCGCCAGCAGTGCGGCGCCGGCGCGGGCGATGGACGGGAACGGCAGCGCCTTGACGGCGGCGACCCCTCCCCACGCCAGCAGCACGACGACGGGCGAGGTGAGCATCAGCGCCTTGGCTGCGGCCCAGGTGGTGGCGGACTGGGCGATCGCGAGCCAGGCCAGCAGCATCAGCGCCAGCCAGCCGGCGAGCGCGAAGGCTCGGATCCGCACGATGTGGGCGGCGCCAGCCACGGCGCACAGGATCGTCAGGACGATCAGGACGTGGGTGGCGGTGAGCGCGCTCCCGTGGGGAGTCAGCTTGTAGCTGCCTCCCAACCAGACGCCGAGCACCTGGACAGCGCGCAGCGGGCTGCGCAGGTTGCCGGGGTTGCCCGTGGAGGCGATGTTCTGGGCGACCTGAACGGATCCGGGAAGGTTGATCCAGGTGGGCCAGGCGGCGATCAGGAGCACCGCGGCGGCGGCGGCGAGCAGGGGCAGCAGGCGCAGGGCCTCGCGGGCGCGCTGGTGGAGCTCGCGGGCGATCACCACGGCGAGCACGACGGCCCCCCCCAGCGCCCAAGCTCCGAAGGCGACCCCGAGCGCGGAGACGCCGCCGGCGAGCAGCAGCGCGAAGGGGATCGCACGCCTGGGCCCGGCGGACAGCCAGCTGCTGTGTAGCACGACGAGCACGCCGAGCGCCAGGATCAGCGGCAGCGCGGTGATCTCCTTGACGGAGCCGAACAGCTCGTAGGCGTAGACCACGGCGGGCAGGACGGCGGTCAGGGCGGTGAGCGCGGCCCACGCGCCCTCCAGGCGCATCCGCCGCGCGAGCATCCACGCGGGCCCGACTGCGGTCGCGAGCATGAACGCGTTGAACGGCTGGAAGGCCCAGATCAGGGGCAGGCGCAGCAGCATGGCGCTGCCGCCGAACAGGGTGTCCGACCCGGACGGATAGCTGGTGTTGTAGTAGTCGTTGATGAACTGCCCGTAGGAGTTGCGCAGATCGAGATGCGCGTAGTGCTGGCCGTGGCGGATCAGGAAGTCGGCGCCGATCAGGTGCACGGCGGAGTCGGCGAGGGCCATGTAGGAGGAGAAGCTGGCGCGAGCGGCGATCAGCACGGGAGCCAGCGCGATCAGGTAGGCGAGCACGGAGACGGCGCCGAGCGATGGGCGCCTGCGGAGTCGCGCGGCGAGCGTGCGCGCCCTCCCCCACGCAAGCGTGAAGCCGACGATGGCCACGGCAGCCATGGCGTAGGGCGTGGCTGCGGCCAGCGGGTAGGCGTAGGTGCTCAGCTGAGAGAGCGCGATCAGCCCAGCCGCGCCCACGGGGATCAGCAGCGGCGCGGGCAGGAAGCTGCCGCTGCAACGATCGACCAGCAGTCCCGCGCCCGCACACAGCGCCCCGAGCACGCATGGATAGAGCAGCGCGGTGGCGAGGTACATCAGCGCCCCGGGCTGGATTCGAACCAGCGACCCGATCGATCGCGGGCGCCGTGGAGGGCGGGCGGGGCAATCCTATAGGCCCGATTCGCGGCCCCTGCTCCGGCGGACGCCGGCTAACGGCGACCCCGCCGAGCATCACGGCTGGCACATCGCCGAAAAGATCCTTGCGACGCGCCCCGGCGGGACCTGCCGGGGCGCGTCACAGGTCCAAATTGGAACCGCCTCCCGTCTGAGCCTGCCCCGATGGGGGTGGGGGCCTGTGCATCGGGAGCGGTGGGGGACGGTCCCGTCCTAGCGGACCTCGAGCGGGGGTAGACCGAGGCCCTGCGGCTGTCCTACCCCGCGCGGTTGGCCTCAAACCCGCTGATTGAAAAGGTGCTCGCGACGCGCCGAGCGGGGAGCAAGAGCGCGCCGCGAGCCGACGGGACCGCCAGTCTTGGGGCTCCATCGGTGATGGAGACTCCGCAGAGGAGGATTCCTTCCCACGGCATGCGCGATCCCCACCCCTCCCGGTGCACCGACGATTGCTCCGCTCTCTCAACGCCTGTACGAGACCCTCCTCTCCCGATGCAGCCACGACCCTCCCCGGCGCGCCGGATGGGATCTGGCGCTCGGCGCCCCGGCGCGGCGGCTCAGGTCGTAGAATGCGACGCGTGATCCTGTACACGTGCCCGGCGGGCACACATGGCGCGAACGCGCCGCTGATCAAGCACCCCTGCGGCGTGGCCGCGCAAGCGCTCGACGCGGCGGGCTACACCTACGAGGTGAAACGGGTCGGCGGCTTCAAAAACGTCCCGTTCAGCCGCAGGGGCAAGCGCGATGAGATCGTTGCGCTGACCGGGCAGGAGGACGTGCCTGTGCTGGTGCTGGAGGACAACTCGACGATCCACGGGTCGGGCGAGATAGTCGCCTGGGCGAGAGCCCATCCCGCCAGCCCCGGCTCCTGAGGCCGCAGCTGCCGTTCTCACATGCCCCCGGCTGGATTCGAACCAGCGACATTCGGATTAGAAGTCCGATGCTCTATCCAGCTGAGCTACGGGGGCGGAGCAACGCCTCCGGGACAGTCTGCTCGCCGCAGGCGAGCTGTGTCCGGATGCTTCCATCGTGGCACGCCGGCAGGATCGACGCCGGCGGCGGACCGGTACAACGGCCGAGTCGCACTGTCCTTAGGCACGGTTGAGCGGAAACGTGTAAAAGTTCGCCTATGAGCCCAGTGGAGAGCGACGAAGAGGATCTGACCCGCAAGCAGCGCCGCGAGCAGGCGCGCTCGGAACGCAAGGCGTTGGAGGAAGCCGAGGCTGCGGGCGCGGCGCGGCGCAAGCGCCTCACCCAGCTCGGGGTCGTCGTGGGCGTGGTCGTCGTGGCTATCGTGATCGTCCTGATCGCCGCCGGTGGCGGTGGCAGCAGCGGCGGCGGCGGCGGCAAGATCGTCCCTGGTAACAAGGCGCCGACCCTCGTCAAGAAAGTCGAAGCCGAGGTCGGCGGCATCGCCCAGGCCGGCGACACGATCGGCGCGTCCACGGCACCGGTGACGCTGCAGTACTTCGGCGACCTGGAGTGCCCGATCTGCAGGGACTTCACGCTCGGCGCCCTGCCCACGCTGCTGCAGAAGTGGGTGCGCACCGGCAAGCTGAGGATCGAATACCGCGCGTTGGAGACAGCGACGCGCGAACCGGAAGTCTTCAAGACCCAGCAGGTGGCGGCCCTCGCGGCGGGCAAGCAGAACAAGATGTGGCAGTACATCGAGCTGTTCTACAACCAGCAGGGCGAAGAGAGTTCAGGCTACGTCACCGAAAAGTACCTGCAGGGCCTCGCCCAGCAGGTACCCGCGATGAACCTCGCCCAGTGGGCCAGCGACCGCAACAGCGGGGCGCTCTCCACCCAGGTGGCCACGGACGCCCAGGCGGCGAACAACGTGGGCTTCAACGGCACTCCGTCGTTCCTGATCGGCAAGACGGGCGGGACGATGACCAAGTTCGAATATGCCTCGCTGACCGACCCGTCGTCGTTCAACGGAGCGATCGAAAAGCTGCTCAAGGGCTAGTCGCGCGATGAGCGCCCGCACCCTGAGGATCACGCTGCTAGTCCTGGCGGTGGTGGGCCTGGGGATCGCGAGCTACCTCACCTACGTGCACTACGCGGGCATCAAGCCGGCGTGCACGGCCGGCGAAAGCTGCACGAAGGTGCAGACCTCCGTCTACTCCAAGCTGGCGGGCGTTCCCGTGGCGCTGATCGGGCTGCTCGGCTACATCGCGATCCTCAGCTCGCTGCTGCTGCCCGAGGGCGAGAACGCCAGGCTTGCGACCATGGCCTTCACCCTGATCGGCTTCGGCTTCAGCGCCTACCTCACCTACCGCGAGCTGTTCTCCATCCACGCGATCTGCGAGTGGTGCGCCTCCAGCGCGGGGATCATGACGGTGATGATGTGCCTGTCGGTGTGGCGCTTCCTGCGCGGCGCGGCGGGCACCAGCGGCGCCGGCGCCGCGCTGGCGCCAGAGGGCGCGGGTCACGAACCGAGCGCCCCGCTCGGCAGCCCCTCCTGACGGCCGCCCGCCGCGGCTTCATTCGCGGGAGCATCCGTCGGGAAAGCCCGCGGGCGCGGGCGCAGGCGCTCCGCGCCGGCCCAGTTGCTAGTCAATCCGTCCAGTGCTGCAGGGGTGACCAGAGCAAGCGCATGGCCGCGCCGACGTGATGGTCAGGAATGGGCTTCAAGGCGACGAGCACAACTCCTCACGCGAGCTTCCGCGCGCCGCCCAACGGCGAGGCGCGCATCGCTCGCCTGTTCGAGATGACCAGCGATCTGCTGGCGACGATCTCTTTGGACGGCCGCTTCACGCTGCTGAACCCCGCGTGGGAGCAGCTGCTGGGCTGGACCCGCGAGGAGCTGCAGGCGGGACCGATCGAGACGTTCATGCACCCGGACGACGTCGAGCGGACGCTGGCGCTGATGAGCGCGGGGGCGCGCGAGAGCACCCAGATGGAGAACTTCACCAACCGCTACCGCCACCGCGACGGCTCCTGGCGTTGGCTGCTGTGGAGCGCGCGCCGCGACGGCGACAGCTGGTACGCGGCCGTCAGGGACGTGACGGACAGGCTGTGGCTGGAGCGCCAGGCGCTGCACGACCCGCTGACCAAGCTGCCCAACCGCCTGCTGCTGATGGACCGAGCATGCCAGGCGCTGGCGCGCCTGCATCGCAGCGACGGCGCTGTGGCATTGCTGTTCGTGGACCTGGACAAGTTCAAGGCGGTCAACGACAACCTCGGCCACGACGTCGGCGACCGCCTGCTGGTGGGCATCGCGGAGCGTCTGGCGGAGCTGATGCGCGACAGCGACACGGTCGCGCGCCTGGGTGGCGATGAGTTCGTGATCCTGGCCGAGGACATCGAGAGCGACGCCGAGGCGGTGGCGCTGGCCGGGCGGGTGCTGGATGCCCTGGAGCGGCCGTTCCCCTTGGGCAAGGCGGAGGTGGCGATGCTGGCGAGCGTGGGCGTGTCCGTCTCGCACAGCCCGGATACGAACCCGGAGACGATGATGCGCGAGGCCGACCTGGCGATGTACCGCGCCAAGGCGGCGCGCGGCCGGCACCTGGAACTGTTCGACGACCGTCTGCGCCGCGAGATCAGCACGCACATGCAGATCGAGGGGCGCCTGCGCGAAGCGCTCCCGCAGCGCGAGCTGGTGCTGGCCTACCAGCCGATCCTGCCGCTCGCGGGCGGCCAGGCTGTGGGCTGCGAGGCGCTCATCCGCTGGCGACCCGACAGCGCCGGGCGCGCCGCCGCCGGGGAGATGCTCCCGTCGAGCTTCCTGGCGCCCGCGGAGGAGAGCGAGCTGATCGTGCAGATCGGCAAATGGGTGCTGCACACGGCGTGCGCCCAGGCGGAGGTCTGGCGTCGCAACGGCATCGCGATCCCCGTGTCGGTGAACATCTCCGCGCGCGAGCTGACCGAGCTGGATCTCGCGGAGCGCGTGCGCGAGGAGCTTGCATACTGCCGGCTGCCCGGGCGGGCGCTCTGCCTGGAGGTCAGCGAGGAGGCGGTGCAGCGCGACCCCGAGCGCGCCCGCGCGGCGCTCAAGGACGTCAAGCGCCTGGGCGTCTCGATCGCGCTGGACAAATTCGGCTCGGGCCAGTTCTCGCTGGGCCTGCCGAGCAACCTTCCGCTCGACGTGGTCAAGCTCGACCGCGTCCTGATCGGCAGCATCCACCGCGACAAGGAGCGGCGGGCGATGTTCGCGGCCACGATCGCGCTCGCCAAGGAGGCGGGGCTGACGGCGGTGGCGGTCGGCATCGAGACGACCCGTCAGCTGGCGTTGGCGCGAGAGCTGGACTGCTCGGTGGGACAGGGCTTCCTGCTGCACAGCCCGACCCCGCCGGAGCAGGTCCGCCTCAGAGACACCGCCAGGTCGGTAACGTCCGCGCCATGGCGTCCCCTCGTGCGACTGGGCGGCAGCGACCGCCGCTGAGCGACGGCGACGCGCACGCGCGCCAGAAGCAAGCGGCGGCCACGGCGGCGGCCGAGCTGATCGAGGACGGCATGCGCGTCGGGCTGGGGTCGGGCTCGACGGTCGCATATCTGCTTCCAGCGATCGCAGCGCGAGGCTGTGAGGGGCTGCGCTGCGTGGCCACCTCCGCGGCGACCGAAAAGGCGGCGCTCGCCCTCGGCCTGAGAGTGGAGGGACTGGATGAGGTGGGCGAGCTGGACATCGCGATCGACGGCGCCGATCAGATCGACCCCGAGGGATGGCTGGTCAAGGGCGGCGGCGGCGCTCACACGCGCGAGAAGATCGTGGCGGCGGCGGCGAGGCGTTTCGTGGTGATCGCCTCGGCGGAGAAGGACGTGCGCGAGCTCGCCGCGCCGGTGCCGCTGGAGCTGCTCGCGTTCGGCGTCCAGCGCACGCTGGTGATGCTCGCCCCCGCGCGCCTGCGCGGCGTGCCGGAGAGCCCGGACGGCGGCCTGATCGCCGACTACCTGGGCCCGGCTGGCGACCCGCAAGCGCTCGCCGTGAGGCTCAGCGCCACCCCCGGGGTGGTCGATCACGGCCTGTTCGCGCCCACCATGGTCAGCACGGTCATGATCGCCCGCGAGACCGGCGTGGAGGTCCGCGCGGGCGCCAAGCCGGGTTAGCGCTGCGCCGCCTGCGGGGGCCTGCCGCCGCAGATGCCGAATCTCGCGCTGCAATGCGGGATTCGGCGCTGTAGAGCCGAGCGGGGGACCCAGGAATCGAACCTGGCGTTGCGGTTTTGGAGACCACCGTGTTACCGATACACCAGTCCCCCGAGGGTCCCGAATTGTAGGGATCGGATGATCTTGCCCCCAGCGCCCGGCCGGCGGGCATCGCGCGCGTGCCCTCCGGCGAGGATCAATGCGCTTGCGTAGAGCGCAGCGACCCCACTCGCCGGCGCCTCTGAGGCGCCACAGGAGCCGCGCAATTCAGGTGCCTATCGGCGCCCCTGCGACTAAAGCAGCAGAGGCCTGCTGCCGAAGGGATCCCTAAGCCCTGGGACCACTTTGTGACAATGGACATTTTCTTGCCAATGCTGTTCTTGCGGGGGCGACGCACACATCGAGTCGATCGGGATCGCCGCGTGGGTAGACAAGCACTCGCGAAGGAGAACGGCGACACGCTCATTGAGGTTCTCATCAGCACCGTGCTCATCGCGATCATCGTCGTTGGCGTGCTGACGGGCATCGACAGCACCAACCGCGCCACGAGCCTCGATCGCTCGCGTTCCCAGGCGAACGCACTCGCCGAACAGGACGAGCAGCAGCTCCGCAGCGAACCGATCTCGAAACTCTCCGAAGTGAGCCGCACGCGCACGGTCGCCGAGGGTGGCACCGAATACACGATCGCCACAGCCGCTCACTACGTGACCGACTCGACCGCGACCACGAGCTGCAGCTCGACGTCGCCGAGCGCGGACTACGTGAAGACCACCTCCACCGTGACGTGGAAAGGGCTGGGGGTCGGCAAGCCGGTAGTCCAGAGCAGCGTGATCAGCCCGCCGCCCGGAACCGCGCTTATCGTCCAGGTCACCGATAACGCGGGCGCACCGGCACCCGAAGCCGTCGTCGCCGTCACGGGCCCATCCAACGTGACCACGCAGACCTCCACCAACGGGTGCGCGATCCTCCAGCTCCTGCCGGGCGAATACGCGATCAACGTGAGCAAGACTGGCTATGTCGACCAGAACGGTTATCTCAACACACACGAAGACCTCAGCGACATCCGCACCGAGTACCTCGTAGCCGAGACCAGCACCAAGGTCGGCTACTCGCTGGCTCTGGCAGGCAAGCTCGAAGTCGCATTCACGGGCGCCGAAGCGGACAGCTTCGTGGCCTACAACACCGGGATGTCCGCTCCACGCGTCTTTCCTGGCCCGATCGAAACCTACGCCAGCACGACCTCGACTCCCAACACGATCTATCCCTTCAAAGGGTCGAAGTACACCGTCTACGCCGGCACTTGCTCCGCTGACCTTCCCACCAGCAACAGCATCGCCTCCAATCCCGAAGTCGAAGTCGTCGCGGGCACCACAGCCAAAGTCTCGGTGCCCGTCGCGCCTGTCGCCATCAAGGTCATGTCGGGCGCAAGCAGCACGACGCCCGGATCCAAGGTCTCGGGCGCCGTCGGCTACACCAAGGATCTCGGCTGCGAAAACCTCAAGCGCTCCTTTACCACCAACGGCGAAGGCGCAATGCCGAAGCCCGGACTTCCGTTCGGCAGCTTCTCGATGTGCGTGGGTAGCGGTGGCGGAAGCGGGCGCCGCTGGGAAGGCAGCTTCAAAAACAACAGCATCACTGGACCTCAGTCTCTGACCTGGAGCAACGGTAAAACGGCGGGCGGCGTGGCCACCATCTATCTCGGCCTCATCGGCACGCCCGCACCTGCTGGCACTACCGCAGGAGGCGTCTGCCCATGATGCCTCGAGTCCCATCCCCGACCTTGGTCCTCGATGAGCACGGCTATACCCTCATCGAGCTGCTCGTCGGAATGGTGCTGACGCTGATCGTCACGCTCGGGGCCTTCTCGTTGCTCGAGTTCACCTCCAGCGATGTCTCGCGGATCACAGGTCGCGTGCACGTTCAGCAGGCTGGCCGGGTGGCACTCGAAAACATCATGCTCAAGCTCCACTCCGCCTGCGTTGCGCCGCAGGTCAACCCGATTCAGGAAAACAGCAACGCCACCTCGATCGCGTTCATAAGTGAACATGGGTCGCAGTCGGCGTTCAATACGGTGACTCTTCACGAACTCGTCTACACACCCAAATCCGGGAAAGTCGAAAGCACGCTCGTCGAAAAGACCTGGGTCAGCGAAGCTCGCAAAGGCTCGGAAGAATACCAATTCAAGACGAGCACCACGCCTTCTACCACGACCCTTCTGCTCACCGGAATCAAAGGGCCGCTAATCGGCGGGAAAGAAACGATCTTCCAGTACTACCGCTACTGGGAAGCAGGCGAAACGGGCGCCGTACTTGGCGAAATCAACCCGAATGAACTGGGTGTACCGTTGACCAAAGCACATGCCGAAGAAGTGACCAAGGTGAACGTGAAGTTCATTCTGGGACCCGAAAGCGGCGAAGCCAGCGAAGGCACGGCCTTTAACCACGACCAGGCCGTCGCATTCGAAGACTCCGCGGTCCTGCGGCTCTCGCCGGCCTCCAGCACCGCCGGCATTCCCAACGAACCCTGCGCCACCACAGTATGACCAAGCTCCCTCTATCCGCCTTGCGCCGACGGCTCCGCCAGGAGGACGGTGTCAGCATGATCATCACGCTAGGCGTGCTGCTCGTGACCTCCTCGCTGCTCGTCGCCGTGTTCACCTCGAGCATCGGCGAGATCAAGCTGACTAGCAGCGACACCGCCGCAAAGAAGGCCTACTACGCCGCGCAGGCCGGGATCAGCGACTACATGTATCACCTCACGCAGGACTCCAACTACCTCACCTACTGCACCAGTCCATCTCCGGCCAACCCTGCCCTGAACCAACTGAGCGAAGGTACCACGCACCGTGCCAAAGTCGCGGGCACGACCGACGAGGAATACGCGATCGACCTCATCCCCGCGGAAACCGCCCCTTCCACGGACAAAAAATGCGATACCGCGAATCTCATAGAAACGATGGTCGAAGAGCGGGGCGCTGCGGCAGGCACCTTCCGGCTTGAGTCGACAGGCTTCTCCGAAGGCAAGCAACGCACGATTGTCGCAACCTTCCGCAACGCCAACTTCGTCAGCTACGTGTGGTACGACGTCTATGAAACCGGTGATCCGGCCGTCTATGGCGAAGCCGATGAAAAAGAACCAGCCAAGTACAACCTCTGTGGGCAGTTCTACGAACTGCGTCCTTCCTACTGCGCGACTTTCAACAACTTCTTCTTCACGGGAGAATCGGTTAAAGGACCGATGCACACCGAGGACCACGTGGGGATCTGCGGCTCGCCCGTCTTCGGCCGGACGCCCATCGACCACATCGAATTCGGCTACAGCTACAACGGCGATGAAGGCTACTCAAACGAGGGCTGCGGCACCTCGGCCTCGCCCAGCTTCAAAGGTACGCACATACCACCCGCCGAAGTTCCCTCGCTGAAGCCGCCGCCAAGCGATGAAGAACTCGAACACGTGGTCGAACCGGCCTATCACTTCACTGAAAAGACCGAAATCATCCTCGAAGGCACGACAATGACGATCAAGACCCATGTCGGTAGCACCTGCAAACCTACCGAAGCCTGCGCTGAAACGAAAACCTCCGGGGTCGCGTTCCCGTCCAACGGCGTCATCTACGTCTCCGGCGGCTGCTCGTCGGCCTACTCCCCCTTTGGGCCGAAGCCCACCTACACCGCCGACACGAACTGCGGCAACGTCTACGTGCGCGGCGAATACACGCTGCCGCTCACGATCGCCTCGCAGAACGACGTCGTCATCAACGGCAACATCCTCGCGCCTCACAACAGCGAAGGCGCGCCGACCAGCACCGCGATGCTCGGCCTCATCGCCAACAACTTCATTCGTGTCTACCACCCACTCGAAAAATCGCGCACCGGCCCGAACTACACCGAATGCGGCAGCTCCGAAAACGCGAGCAACGACTTGAAAGAACCCACTGTGTACGCGGCTATGCTCGCGCTGAAACACGCCGTGATCGTCGACAACTTCGACTGCGGCAAACCTACGCTCGGGCATCTGAACGTATTCGGCGCAGTCGCGGCGCTCTACAGCAACGGGCTCACCGGCGTCGGCAGCGGCGGCACGATCATCCATGGCTACCAGTACAACGCCAACTACGACAACCGCCTGCAGGCCGAGGAGCCGCCTCACTTCCTCAATCCGATTCAGGCGGCCTGGTACATACAGCGCGAGACGCAGCCCTAGCTCGCCCCGGTGAGCGCGCGCCTGGCTTCGGCAATTCCGTGAGCGATGCGGGCGAAGGCACTCGAACCCCCAAGGGCTTTCGCCCACCGGCTCCTAAGTCACGCCACGGGCGTGCGGGTCCCGTACTTACGGGGCGCCTCGCGCAGTTGGAGCGCGTTTAGGCGGTCTCTGCGGGTACGTTGTTACCCAATCTGTTACCCACGACGTCGAGTGCCATGTGCACCTGGCCGTGGCGAGCGAGCGGTCCGAATGGAGGCCCGTCGGTGCCACTACGGACGCTGCGGAAGCACCGAGACCGACAATGCGATCACGACTGCTTCACCATGGTAAGGAGGCGTCTGGACGGGCCAGCCCGAGACTGCTCGTGCTCGGTCCAAAGCGACAGCGCCCTACCCGCCTGACGAGGCCTCGCATTTCCCGGCAAGCAGAAGCGGTCTCTAAGGCCTTCAAGTTGAACGCTTGATCGGATTCACCCCGGCGAGACCTCTGGCAGCCCGATCGCCTGGTCGGCGCGCGAGCGTGCGACGGCGACGGACAGTGCGCGCACGTACGCGCGCGCGGCCGCGTCGATGATGTCCGTCGAAACTCCCTGCCCGGCGCCAGCGACACCCTCGACCTCAAGCACGACAGAGACCTCGCCGAGCGCATCTTGGCCCTCGGTCACGGCGCCGATCGTGAACTCGCTGAGCGTGGCGGCGACGCCCGTAGCGGAATTGATGGCCTGGAACACGGCGTCGATCGGTCCGTCGCCGATGAATGAGCCTGTGCCGACGCCACCCTCGGGCAGCGTCACCGACACCTTGGCGTGCGGCGGGCGCAGCGACGAGGCCTCGACCTCGAACCACTCCAGCGAGAAGCCGCCGATGTCCTCGCTGCGCAGCTCGTCGGTCACGAGCGCCTCGAGATCCATCGCGGTGACCTGCTTCTTGCGGTCGGCGATCTCCTTGAAGCGCTTGAACGCCGTGTTCAGCGCCTGGCCGTCGATCTCAAAGCCCATCTCTTTCAGCGCCTCGCTCAGCGCGTGGCGGCCGGAGTGCTTGCCGAGAACTATCGAGTTGCTGGTCAGCCCCACGGTCCTCGCGTCCATGATCTCGTATGTGGTGCGCTCCTTGAGCACGCCGTCCTGGTGGATACCCGCCTCATGGGCGAAGGCGTTACGCCCCACAATCGCCTTGTTGGGCTGCACGGGGTAGCCGGTTAGGCGCGAGACCAAACGGCTGGTGCGCGCGATCTCAGTCGTCTCGATGCCCGTCCACAGGCCAAGGGTCGGCTCGCGCGTGTGCAGCAGCATGGCGATCTCCTCCAGCGACGCGTTGCCGGCGCGCTCGCCGATGCCGTTGATGGCGCACTCCACCTGTTGGCAGCCCGCTTCCAGCCCGGCCAGCGAGTTGGCGACGGCCATGCCCAGGTCGTCATGGCAATGCACCGAGAGGACGACATCGCGCAGACCGGGGACCAGCCGGAACAGCTCCTCGAACATGGCGGCGAACTCGCGCGGCATCGTGTAGCCGACGGTGTCGGCCACGTTGATCGTCGTGGCGCCCTCATCGAGCGCGATCTGGATGACCTCCGCCAGGAACTGCACGTCCGAGCGCGACCCGTCCTCGGTTGAGAACTCGACGTCCTCGGTGTATTCGCGCGCTTGTGCCACGGCCGCGCGCACCTGGCCCTTGACGTCCTCGCGCGTTGTTTGCAGCTTGTGCTTGATGTGGATGTCACTGGTCGCGATAACCATGTGAATGCGCGGCCGCTGAGCGTCGCGCACGGCGTTCCACACAGCCTCGATGTCCTGGCTGACGGTGCGCGCGAGGCCGCAGATGATCGGCCCTTCGACCTCGCGCGCGATCGCCTGCACGGACTCGAAATCACCGGGCGAGGTGATCGGAAAGCCGGCCTCGATCACGTCAACGCCGAGGCGTGCGAGCTGATGGGCGATCTCCAGCTTCTCGGTCTTGTTCAGCGAGATCCCCGGCGACTGCTCGCCATCGCGCAGCGTCGTGTCGAAGATCAGTATGCGGTCGGACTCGCTGCGCCCGCGTGAGGTGCTGCCTGTCGAAGTGCTCATGTCGTCGTGCTCCTTCTCTCGCTTTGCCGTTTCCTCTCTGCTGGGTATGCGGCTACGCGGCCGCCACGCGCTATTCCCCCCGAGGGGGGAGCAGGAGAAGCGAGAGAAGCGAGTTCTGCAACGACATCTGCGAGGGAGGGTAGCACCGGCTGCCCCCCGCAAAGCGCGCTCAGGGGACCAGGACGACTCTTCGGCTCCCGGCCGGATCGCTGCGTCGACGGACGGCCCACGAACCGGCGTGTCGTCTGTTCCGCTGCTGCTTTTTGGGCGAGCGAGCGTCTAGCCCGGATCTTGCAGTAGTGGGGTTAACGGTCCGCGCCCCGGGTGGTCCGG
>DAINPC010000019.1:0-1706 GCA_036743695.1 Solirubrobacteraceae bacterium
GCCGCGCCGCGAAGCCCGAGGTTGGCGGGCCAGCCGGAGATGACCCGCGCGAGCACGGACGCAGCGACGATGACCGCGCAGGCGATGCTGAGCAGCAGCAGCCAGCTGCTTTTCACGTCGCTGCCGGTGCCGAGGCCGTGCAGCAGCGCGATCGGCCAGCTGGCGTAGGTGAGCCAGTGGATCGCGCGCCAGCTGGCGAATCCCATCCGCTGACGCAGCAGGCTGGTGAGGATCACCGCGAGGATCAGGTCGAAGGAGATCGCGCCTAGCCCCAGCCAGAACGGCCGGTAGGAGCCCACGAACGGGATGACCGCGTCGATCAGGCCGATCGGCGCGAAGCTGTCCAGCACCGAGGTGAGGATGTGCGCCACCAGGAACGCCATCGCCAGCAGCGAGACGTTGCGGTGCAGCGAGTCCACCACGAAGCGCGGCCACCGTGGCGTGCTCCAGCGCTGCACGTCCAGGACGCCGAGGACGATCGCGAAGCTGAGCAGCAGCAGGGCCACCGCGCCCGTGGAGCGCGTCAGATACCAGTAGAGGCTCGGCCCGGCGGATGCCAGCTGAACGCTCATGCCACCGGCGCCCTCCGCACGCGCGCTCCTCGATCGAGCGCCCTCGGCCGGCAGGCCATGCGGCGATCTTCCTCGCGGCGGCGCTCGCCGGCGCGCGGCGGCGATGCTTCGGCGGGCCAGCTGCCGATCACGGTGACCTGGCCCTCCCGGTCGACGAGGCGGGCCGGAAGGCCCAGGTCGGCGAGCCAGGCGGGAGCGGCCTGCGCGCGCACCAGCGCGGCCGTCGTGGCGATGTTCGCGTCGGTGCAGCTGGCTGCGGCGACGCTCACCGTGCGCCAAGTCCCCACCACCGGTGCGCCTGTCCTCGGATCGATGATGTGGTGCATGTTCCGGCCGCCGTGGCTCCAGCGGCGCACGGCTGTGCTCGATGTCGCAAGACCGCCGGAGCGGATCGTGATGCTCTGCCCCGCAGCGGACAGGTCGCTGCGGTGATCGTCGGTCACCCTGATCCGCCATCCGCCGGCGGGGCTCGGCCCGGAGGTGGCGATGTCGCCGCCGATGCCCACCAGCGCTCCACAGCCGCCCGCGCCGGCGGCCGCATTCGCGGCTCGGTCGGCGGCCCACGCTTTGGCGGTGGCGCCCAAGTCGAGGCTGATGCCCGCAGGCACCCGGATCGCCGAGCGCTCGCGGTCCAGCGCCACCTCGCGCCAGCCCGAGCGCACGCGCGCGGTGATCGCCGGCACGCCCCGTGACTGCTCGGAAGGGGGGTCGAGCAGGCGCCAGTCGCGGTCGTATCCCGCCAGCTCCAGCGCACGCCCGAGCGTCGGGTCGACGTCGCCCCCGGTCAGCTCCGCGGCGCGCAGCGCCAACTCCACGGCCTCGAGGAGCAGCGGGCCGGCGTGGGTCGAGCGCCCCGCGCGGGCGTTGACGCGCGAGAGCTCCGAGTCGGCTCGGAAGCGGCTGCAAGCGCGGTCGATCGCCGCGAGCTCGAGCTCGACGGCCGCGCGCGCCGGCTGAAGCGCGGCGGGATCGGTGAGGCGCAGCACGACGCTCGTCCCGAGCGCCTCCCAGCTCGCGCCCGCGGGTTCCGAGGACGGGCTCATCTCAGGAGCCACCGGAGACGACCGGGGCCGAGGCTTCCGGTTCGGGTGCCGCTTCCTGCGCGGGCGCGGATTCCTGCGCCGGAGCCGATTC
>DAINPC010000019.1:1806-17669 GCA_036743695.1 Solirubrobacteraceae bacterium
CGACGCTTCGGATTCCGTGCTCGCCTGAGGGGCCTGTTCGGGTGCTCGCAGCACACCGGTCGACGTTTGCGAGGACGAGGCCGCGCGGTGGGGGTGGGCGCTCCCCGCCTTGCTCGCCGAGGCGTGCTTGACCGATTTGCCGGGAAAGGCGTTGGCGGCCACGTCGGAGAGCACGCCCGTGAGGATCACGCTCCCGGCGATCATCCAGCGGTTGATCTGTTTGAGGTCGCGTAGCGCCGCGTCACGGGTGTGGGTGGTGTGGATGCGCATTCAGTTCAGCCGCTGTGGTGAAAGAGGTTGGACGCGTGCAGCCATGCACCGAAGTCGGGGATCACGACAATTGCCAGCACGACCCCCGCCACGAGCGCGCCCGTGAGGGCGAGCACGCGACCGGCGCGACCCGTCACGTCGCCGCTCCACGCCGCGGAGCGCCCGTAGTCCGCCCGCAGCACCGCGGGCAGCTCGACCAGATGACCGAGCACGTGCAGCGCGGTGACGGCGCCCCAGATGAAGAAGCTCGCCTTGTGAATCGGCAGCAGCGTGTCGCGCGATGAGGGCCCGATCAGCAGCAGCGCGACGCCCGTGCCGATCACGACCAATGTGGAAACGATCACGATCGGGGCGATCATGCGCAGCAGCGCGGGCGGCGGGCCCTTGCGCCGGTAGGGCGGGTTGGCGGTGTAGTAGCGGACGAAGCGGTAACCCGTGCTGCCAAGCTTGAGCGCAACGGGGGGGATCAGCAGCATCCCCACGAACATGTGCACGGACAGCAGCGGACGGATGCGCAGGATCGTCACTCCAAGCACGGCCAACAGGCCGATCAGAACGGCGCCGGTGGCCGCGGTGAGCCGCTCGTTGCCGGTCGTCCCGCCGCTTGTGAGGCGCCTGGCACTCCTCGCCGCGGCGTATGCGGGGGGATGCGAAGTGGATAGCTGACGGTCTACTGCCATGGGTTGAGTGTGTTCATCTTGACTAAGGATCGGGTAACCACTCGATGAGAAAGCTCATCGAAATCCCCCGCAGGAAAAGTGGTTCTCACGGCGAGGCATATCCTTTGTGAGATGGCAGCCGAGCCAGACTCAGGGCGGGACGGCGTCACGCCGGCACTCGAGGACGCGGCCGCGGCCCCGCAGGCGGGCGTGGCAGCACGGGTGCTGGTGGTGGAGGACGAGCCGGGCATCGTGGACTTCGTGCGGCGCGGTCTGGAGGCGCAGGGCTTCGCGGTCGAGGCTGCGCTGGACGGCATCGAGGGCGAACGGCTGGCGCTGAAGGGCAGCTTCGACGCGATCGTGCTGGACCTGATGCTCCCCGGCCGCAGCGGCCTGGAGATCCTGGCGAGCGTGCGGCGGGCGATGCCGAGCCTGCCCGTGATCGTGCTGACCGCGCGCGGCGAGATCGAGGATCGTGTCGAGGGACTGGAAGCCGGGGCGGTGGACTACCTCGTCAAGCCGTTCTCGATGGCCGAGCTGGTGGCTCGCGTGCGTGCCCAGCTGCGGGTCGTCGCGCACGCGTCGGCCAGTGCGCTTAGCGCCGAGGACATCGAGGTTGACCTGCTGAGCCGCAAGGTGCGCCGCGGCGGGCAGGCGGTGGCGCTCTCGACCACCGAGTTCGAGCTGCTCGTCTACCTCCTGCGCCATCACGGCCAGGTCGTCTCGCGCGAGCAGATCCTCAGCTCGGTGTGGGGCTACGAGCACGATCCGGCGACCAACGTGGTGGACGTTTACGTGGGCTATCTGCGGCGCAAGCTGGGCCGTCCGGGCGAGCCGGCGCCGATCTTCACCGTGCGCGCCGTGGGTTACCGGCTCGGCAGCGCCAGCTGATCGCCATGGGGCCGATCCTCAGGCGCCTGCACCCCACCGGGCTGCGCTGGCGCCTGGCGGCGTGGTTCACGCTGGTCACGATCGCCTGCACGGCGATCGTGTTCGTGGCGGTCTACCGCGGCACCGGGAGCCAGCTGCGCCACCAGATCGACGGCGAGACCGGGGGGGACGCGCGCGAGCTGGCCCACAACCTCGCGCTCGCCAAGGCTCGCACCCCCAAGCAGCTCTCGGCGGCCGCCAGCCGCTACATCCATGCCCAGCCCTTCAGCGCCAGCTCGACGCTGCTGTTCGCAGTCGTCCCGGGCGCGGGGACGAGCACGAACCGGCCCGAGCTGTTCGCGACGCTCTCGCCGGACAACAGCGAGACGGCCGCCGAGCAGGCGCGTGAGAACCGCCTGTCCGCGCGGCTGCTGGCCTCACCCCAGGGCTATACGACGCTGTCGCTCCCCGACGTGGGCGATCTGCGGCTGCTCAAGCGCCTGGTGCGCGTGCCCGGCGGGCTGAGCGTGACGATTGGGGTGGGCGAGCCGCTGGCGACGGTCGCGCACGCGCAGGGAGGCGTCGCGCGCGCCTTCATCCTCGCGGGCCTGTTGGCGCTCGCCGGAGCCCTGCTCGCCTCCTATTTCCTCGGCGCGCGCCTGTCGCACCCGCTGCGCAGGATGGCCGCGGTGGCGGCGCGGGTGGACGCCGGAGACCTGCATCCCCGCATCCATCAGCCGGGCGGTCAGGGCGAGGAGGTCAGGATCCTGGCGGACGCCTTCAACCACATGCTCGATCGGCTCACCGACGCCTTCGCGGGCCAGCGGGCGTTTGTCGCCGACGCCTCGCACGAGCTGCGCACGCCGCTGACGGTGATCCGGGGCCAGCTGGAAGTCCTCGCCTCCCAGACGGACCCCGGCGGCGAGGAGGTGCGCCGGGTCGAGCGTCTGGTGCAGGCGGAGATCGCGCGCATCAGCCGCTTGGTGGACGACCTGCTGCTGCTGGCCAAGACCGAGCAGACCGAGTTCCTGCGGATCGAGTGGATCGACCTGGCGGCGTTTGTGGGCGAGCTGTGGGACGGGATGAGCCTGCTGGCGGATCGCCGCTTCGAGCTCGGCCCCGTCCCCCGCGGCACCCTCCGCGCCGATCCCGATCGGCTCGCCCAGGCGCTGCGCAACCTGCTCGCCAACGCCATCGAGCACACCGCGCCGGAGAGCGGCCTGGTGCGGATGCGCGTCGAGCTGTTGCCCGGCGAACGTATCCGCTTCCTCGTGGAGGACGACGGGCCGGGGATTCCCGTGGACCAGCGCGAGCGCGTCTTTCATCGCTTCCACCGGACCGACGCCGCGCGCGACCGCGCATCGGGCGGAGCGGGCCTGGGGCTGGCGATCGTGCGCGCGATCGCCGATGCCCACGGCGGCACGGTGGCGGCTGGTGAATCGCGCGAGGGAGGGGCGTGCATCGAGCTGGAGCTGCCCGGCTTCACGCCCTCCCGTGGAGGAGGCGGCGAGCCCGGAGGCGCCGTCTGGGCCGGTGCGGGGCAGACACCCCAGGCGCGCGTGCGCGCGGCGCCGGCGCCGGGCCGGGCGCGAGCCCGCTGAGCGCGGGTGGGGGAGGTGCAGGAGCAGCGGAGCGGTGCGCTGCTAGACGGCGACGGGCACCCTGTAGCGGCGTGTGCGCGGGTCCTGCTCGATCAGGCCCACGGCCAGCAGCGTCGTCAGGTAGCGGTGCGTCGTGCTCGGGCTCATCTCGAGCCGGCCCGCCAGGTCTGTCACCGCCAGGGCGCTGCCGTCGGGGGGGAAGCAGGTGAGCACCAGCAGCCCCAGCAGCAGCGAGCGCGACATGCGCGGGCTCTGCGCGAGCGTCCTGAACCGCGCCGCCGTGGTTCCACGCTCGGCCAGTTCGCGCAGCAGGTTCGGGACGCCGGGCGCATCGGAGGAGCTGCGCACGACGCGGTCAACCTGCGCGCTCGTCAGTTCTATGGTGATTCCACTGTCGGTCATCGCGATCCGATGGAGAGGCCATACGCGAACCGGGCGCCAAGGCGCCCGGTTCGTCACTGGCGAGACGAAGGCGGAATTCCGGATGTGGGCGCGTCCAAGCGGCCACGCTCCGACCCACGCCTCGCCCATGATGTCCGCGAGGCATCCCTCGGACAAGTGGAAACTCCACTACTTGACTTTCCAGCTCGGTCCGCCGGCCGCTCAGCCCCGCTGCTTGGCGCGCAGGCCGTGGGCTGCGCGGCGCGCCCGCAGCACGACCATCGTGGGCGCCGCCAATGATCCCATCGCCTCCAGCACGCGCCGCGCGATGGGCTCGGCATCGGGCGCCGATGCGCACGGCGCGGACAGATAGAAGCTCGTCATGGCGGCGAGGACCATCGCGTGCTGGAGGCTCTCGGAGACCATCTCCGTGGCGCGCACCGCGCGCGCCGCGATCGTGCTCATGCGCGTCGCCGCTTCCTCGATGGAGGTGTAGTGGTCGACGAGGCTGTGCTGGCCGGATTGGATGTCGGCGGCCCGGTCGATGAGGCTGTCCAGCAGCACGTGCAGCGCTCCGATCCACGGGAAGTAGGCGCTCTCCAGCGCGAGCGTCTCGGTCGCGCCGAGCAGCGGCTGCCCGGCGGCTGCTATCAGGGCGAAGACCGTCAGCGAGGAGGCGGAGGCGGCGGCGGTCTCCCACCAGCGCAGCCCGGTGCCCGCCGGGGTGACGCTCGAAGCCCATCGGGCGAGTGCGTGATGGGTCTGTCCGGGGGCTCCGTGGTTGAGGCTCTGATAGGCGATCATGCGCCTTGCGGCGCGCAGCGCCCCGTCGGCGACGGAGGCATACGACGGCAGCGCGACTAACGCGCGGCGACAGGTGTCGATCAGGTTCCGGATGTAGCCGTCGTCGCGGCCGTCGGAGTGATGGCGGTAGTAGTCGGGATGGTCCGTTTCCGGTTCCAGCGCCGTCAGCAGCGCGAGGTGAAGCTGATGCCCGTTGGCGACCGGATCGCTGCTCGGCTGCTCGGCCAGCGTGTCGATGTAGTCGTAGGTGGCCTGGAAGGCGACCACCGCGCGCACGACGCGCGCGGTGGGCCCGTGGTGCCAGGATCGCGAATGCGGCCGCGCCTTCGAGGTTGCCGCGCTCGCTTCGCTGGGTGACGAGTGCCAGCCGGCGCAGCGCCGGGTCGGGGATCTGTAGCGCGCGGTCACGCCAATGGCGCAGCTCGCGGCCAACCTGCGGAAACACGCCGATCCAGTACCTGGTGGCGGCTCCAGCGAAGGCGCTTGCGAGCGCGATTCGGCTCCAGCCGGAAGCGGCCACTCGAACAGTTTCGCTGAGTCGTGTGGCGGGGCATGGTCACTCCTGAAGGCTCGTGCGCGCCGGAGCGCGCGCGGCGGCCAGCCCGGGCAGCGTTATCACGGCAATTGCAGTGATCGCGATCAGCGCAAACGTCCAGAGCACGCCCCCGAGTCCGGCGGCAAACGGCGCTGGAAAGCCGGTGGCGAG
Source organism: Solirubrobacteraceae bacterium (assembly GCA_036743695.1). Classification (GTDB taxonomy): domain Bacteria; phylum Actinomycetota; class Thermoleophilia; order Solirubrobacterales; family Solirubrobacteraceae; genus Palsa-744. The sequence goes on from DAINPC010000019.1 coordinate 7,098, forward strand.
CCTCAGCCAGCGGCTGGCCAGCGCGTGGCCGTAGATGCCCGCGAGCGCGCCGATCCCGCACCCGATCCCCAGTACGATCGCGCTCTCGAGCACCAGCGCTCGCCACAGCTGAGCGGTGCCATAGCCCTGGATCTTCAGCGATGCCAGGCGCGCGCGCCGCTGCCAGATGGCCGCGCTCAGGGCCGAGGCGACCGCCAGCCCCGCAGCGATCAGCAGCAGCGTGGCGATCTCGCTGAGCGCATACAGCCCCTGCCGGGAATCGGCCGCGTACTGGCGCTGACGTTCCTGGAAGCTCTGCACGCCCAGCCCGGGTCGATCCACGAGCGCTCGCGCCACCGCCCGCCTGCCGGCCTGCGCGGAGATCCCCGGCTTGAGGTTGACCTCCAGCGCCGTCGGGTCTGCGGTGTGCCAGTCGCTGCTGTAGTCGCGCGAGTTGAGGATCACGACGCCCGGCGACCAGCCCATGTTGGTGGTGATCGCAGCCACCCCGAAGCGTGCCTCACCGCTCGGCGTGGGCAGCGAGAAGCTCCCGCCAACGCGCAGATCGCGTTCGCGGGCAAACCCCTCGGAGATCGACGCCCAGCCGCCGGTGCGCAGCAGTCGCGTCGCCTCCGCGATCTCGCCGCGCAGCAGTTGGCTCGAGGCAATCAGGGGGCTGTCGCCGGCCGGCCGCGCGACGATCCACAGACGGCGCGGGCCCACGTCCAGGAATCCGCCCTGATACGCCCGCACCGACTCGACCCCGGGCGCCCGCGCGATCGCAGCGCTCGCGCCCGCGTCGGCGAAGGCGTTGGTGGTCAGGTCGTTGCCGCCGGTCGTCACCCACACGTCCGCCGTGCGCAGGTATTCGCTGAAGTTGACGTCCAGGCCCCGCAGGAGGTCAGCCCGCGCGCCGCCGATCGCCACGCTGCCGTAGACGGCGAGCGCCGCCACGCCCGCCAGCGCCACCGAGCGGGTTCTCACCGCGCGAAGCTCCGAGACGGCCACGATCAGGGCGCTGCTGCGAACGCGTTCCCCGGCCCACAGCAGGCCGCGGGCGACGCCCGCGAACAGGCAGGGGATCGCGCACAGGGTGGTGAGGGCGAGCGCCACGCCGCCGACGATGGTCGAGCCGGAGTCGATCAGCACGAGCGCCGTGATCGCGCACGCCGAGGCCGCGCTGGCCAGCGCGAGCCTCAGCACGGTACGCCGGGCCAGGATCTCGCTGCCGCCGGCGCGATCTCGAAGGATCGCGTCCACCGCGCGGTTTGGGCGCAGGTCGAGGATCGGCGAGAGCGAGGCCAGCATCGTCGCGAGCACGCCGCAGCCAAGCGCGAGCAGGACCGTGCCGAGGTGCAGGACCTCCTCGGTCCCGACCGGGAAGGCGGTGGTCAGGTAGGCGGGTATTCGGTGCAGGAACGAGCGCGAGAGCAGGTCCCCGAGCAGGACCCCGACGGTCGAGGCGGCGAGCCCGAGGAGGACGGCCTGGAAGCCGAGCAGCACGAGGATCTGGCGCCAGTCATATCCCTGCATGCGCAGGTCCGCCACGAAGCGACGTCGCTCGGGCACCGTCAGCAGCATCGCGTTGAGCGCCAGCAGGAAGCCGACCATCACGCTGATGGCCGCGAACAGCGACGTGGACTGGTCGTTCGGCTTGGCCGCCTGCGCGAGCAGCCGCAGCTCGTTGTCCGCGGGGGCGACGTCCAGCCGCCCGCCCGCGAGCGTGCGCAGCTCCCCCGCCACCAGCTCCTCGGCACCGCGGCGCGGCTTGACGAGCACCTGGCTCACCCTCCCGCTCAGCCCCGTCAGGCGCTGCGCGACCGGGAGCAGCGCTACCGCCACCGGGCTGGAGGCCAGCGCTCCGAACGTGGCGTTGGTGAGCACCGCGCCCAGGCGAATGGAGTGCTCGCTGCCGCGCGCGAGGATGGTGACCCGATCGCCCGGCTCAGCGCCGCTGGCGGAGGCGACCTGCGCCGGCAGGATCAGCCCCCCGGCGAGCGCGAATCCCCCTGGCCCGAAGTCGCGCGTCCCGAGTCCGCCGAGCAGCGCCACCGAGGGCGTCACGCCCAGCAGCTGCACGGCGCTGCGGCCCCGCGGACCCACCACGGTGACGTTTTCGCGCAGGACCGCCGCCGCGACCTGCACGCCGGGGAGGCGCGCGGCCGTGCGCACCAGACGCTCGTCGAAGCCTTCGGAGGAGCGCGCCACGAGCTGCAGGCGCGCGGAGCCGACAACCTGGTGGATCAGCCCTCCCGCTGAGCTGGTCAGGCTCGTGTTGGCGACCAGCACGCCGAGCACCAGCGCGACGCCCACTGCGATCCCGCTGCCGGCCAGCAGCTCCTGCACGGCGTGGGATCGCAGCCGCAGCCGGTAGAGGTGAATCAGCATGCTCAGGCGGACCCCCGCGACGCGGGGGTTCACGAGGCTGCTCACGGCGGGGGGGCTGCGAGCTCTGGGTCGATCCCGTCGGCCAGGTGTCCGTCGCGAAGCGTGTGCACGCGATCGACGAACCGGACTGCATCGGGGTCGTGCGTGACCAGCACGCCCGGGATCTCCCGCTCGTGGCAGATGTCGCGCATCAGGGCCAGGATCTCCCGGCTGCGCGCGGAGTCGAGGTTGCCCGTCGGCTCGTCCGCCAGCAGCAGGCGCGGCTCGTTGGCAAGCGCGCGAGCGATCGCCACGCGCTGGCGCTCGCCCATCGACAGCCGTTCCGGGGTCCGCTCGGCGTGCTCGCCCAAGCCGACCCGCTCGAGCCAGGGCAGGGCCTTGCGCCGAGCCTCGCGCAGGGTGTATCCGCCGCCGGTCAGCTTGATCGTGGCGTTGTCCAGCGCGGAGGTGTGCGGCATCAGGTGAAACGCCTGGAAGACGAAGCCCACGTCGCGCCGGCGGTAGAGCGCGCTGTCGCGTTCGGAGAAGCCCCCGATGTCGCGCCCGTCGAACAGGACGCTGCCGCAGTCGGGGCTGGCCAGTCCCGCGGCCAGCAGCAGCAGCGTCGTCTTGCCCGAGCCGCTCGGTCCATAGAGCGCCACGAACTCGCCGTCGGCCACGCTCAGCGAGACGCCGTCCACGGCCGCGACCGTCTCAACGCCGCTGCAGTAGCGCTTGCTCACCCCGCGCAGCTCGAGCGTGCTCACTATCCGGAACGCTCCGCCCGCGCCAGCCCGAGCCCGGGAAGCCGCACCACCGAGCCCTGCTCCTCGGTCGAGCACAGCTCACCGTCGGCGATCGACATCAGCACGCCAACGCCCTGCAGGGCGGCCATCTCCTCGGAGGCCACCAGCAGCGCCATCCCCCGCTCCCGCGCAGCCGAGCGCAGCAGCGCGTAGAACCTGTCGCGGTCGCCGAGGTTGGGCATCTGCGCCGGCTCGTCCAGCACCAGCAGACGCGGCCTTCGCGCGAGCGCGCGCGCAAGCATCACCCGCGTGCGCTCCGTGAGGGAGAGCGAGGTGGCCACCTCCTGCGCGCCCGCCGCGCCCACGCCGACCTCATCGAGGATGCCCAGCGCCCTGCGCCTGGCCTCGCGCATGGTCAGGCCCTCGCTGCCGAGTGCCGTGGCCACGTGATCGACCACGCTCTCCCCCGGATTGGCGCGCCAGTCCTCGGCCGACATGAACGCGATCGCTCCGCGCAGCAGGCGGCCGCGCTCGCCGGCTGTCATCTTCGCCATGTCGCGCCCGTCGAAGCGGACGATGCCCGAGTCCGCCAGGGCGATCCCGGCGGCCAGGCGCAGCAGCGTGGACTTACCCGAGCGCCGCGCGCCGTAGACGCCGACCGAGGCGCCAGCGTCGATCTCCAGCGACACGCGGTCGAGCACCGGGACCTCGCGTCCGCCGTCCGAGCAGCGCTTGCTCACGTTCAGGAACGACAGCAGCGGCGTCATCGCACCGTCAGCTATTGGCTGCGCGCCAGGAACTCGTTGATCCGCTGGCGCGTGCGCGCCGCCCAATCGACCTCCGTCTGCAGCTGCGCATAGACCGCTTCTCGTGTGCAGTCCATGCACAGCGCAGCCCACGAGCGCGCCTCGCCGTCGTTTGGAGAGACGAAGTGCGCCAGCACCAGGCACTCGCGCTCATAGGCCCTCAGCGCGATCAGCAGCCGCGGCGCATCCTGCTGGCGCGCGACCGACAGCTTGGCCTGCAGCCCCAGCCGCACGGCCTCCCTCGGCAGCAGCGTCTCCATCCACAGCGTCAGCGCCTCGGACGTCTCATCGGTCGGGTGGTAGACGAGGTGGGTGCGCCGGTTGTTGCTGCGCTTGGGCTCGTCCCGGGAGACCGCCAATCCCGTTTTCTCCAGCTGCTCCAGCAGCCTGTACACATCGTTGGTGTCCACTCGCCAAGTCTCGCCGAGGCGCGCGGCGAGCCGGTTTGCGAGGTCTCCGCCATGGCCCGGGCGCTCGAGCAGCAGGCCGAGGAGTGCCCCCCGCAGCGGCGTCGAGGGTCCTCGCATCCACCTGGTCTTCTCCGAGCTTACGCTGGCCATCGCTCCCTGTCTCACCGAGTTGGCTGGGGGTGGACGATACATCACCCGGTGTCGCTTACCGAACGATTCCGACATCCTGAGGGTCGCGTGGGCCTCCGCCGCGGCGCCCCACGAGGGCCTGGGCCCGCCGCGGTGGGGCCTCAGGGCACGATCACCGCCGCGCCGGTAAAGCGCCCGGCGCGCAGATCCTCGAGCGCCCTGCCCGAGTCCTGCAGCGCATAGGTGCTGACCTTGGTCTGGACCGGCACTCGCGGAGCGAGCGCCAGCATCTCGGTGGCGTCGCGGCGCGTGAGGTTGGCCACCGAGCGAACCACCCGCTCCTGCCAGAGGTCGCTGTACGGGAAGGAGGGGATGTCGCTCATGTGGATGCCGCCGCACACCACCGTCCCGCCCGGCGCCAGCGCCCGCAGCGCGATCGGGACGAGCGAGCCATCCGGGGCGAAGACGATCGCCGCGTCCAGAGCTTCGGGCGGCCGCTCCCCGGAGGCGCCCGCCCAGACCGCGCCGAGCTCGAGCGCGAATGACTGCGCCGCCTCGTCGCCCGCGCGGGTGAACGCGAACACTCGCCGATCCTGGCTGCGGGCGACCTGGGCGAGGATGTGCGCGGCGGCGCCGAACCCGTACAGGCCGAGACGGTGGGCGTCCCCGCACATCCGCAGAGCCCGGTAGCCGATCAGGCCCGCGCACAGAAGCGGCGCGGCCTGCTCGCTGGGGTAGCGCGCGGGCAGCTCGAAGCAGTAGCGCGCGTCGGCCAGCGCGTACTCCGCCATGCCGCCGTCGATGTCGCATCCGGTGAACCGCGCGCTGGGGCACAGGTTCTCGCGCCCGGAGCGGCAGTATGCGCACTCGCCGCACGTCCAGCCCAGCCACGGGACGCCGACCCGGCGCTCGCTCGCGCCCCCGCCCGCCGCGTCGCTCGCGCCCGCGACCACGGTGCCGACGATCTGGTGTCCGAGGACGCGGGGCGGGGCGGCGATCTCGACCTCGCCGTCGAGCAGGTGCAGGTCCGTGCGGCACACGCCGCAGGCCTCCACGCGCAGCAGCAGCTGGCCGGGCCCGGGACGCGGGATCGGGCGCTCCACCGCTCGCAGCGGCTGCCCCACACCCTCGAAGACCATCGCCCGCATCGTTTGCTCTCCAGCCGGTTGCGCCATATTTAGCCAGTGAACCACGATCGGGAGAGCATGCGATGAGCGCCAGCCAGGAGCAGGCGGCGAGTGCGGGCCTCTACTTCAGCCACCCCGCCTGCCTGGAGCACGATCCTCGCGTGCACTCGCCCGCGCACCCCGACACCCCCGAGCGCCTGGAGGCGCTGGAGCGGGCGCTGGGCGAGCGCGACTGGCTGGGCTGGGAGCGGCGCGAGGCGCCCGCGGCGCAGGAGGCTCAGCTGGAGCTCGTTCACTCCGCGCGACACGTGGGCTCGATCCGGGAGCTGTGCGCGGCGGGGGGTGGGGCGATCGACCCAGACACGTTCGTCGGCGAGTCCTCCTACCGTGCGGCGCTGCACGCGGCCGGCGGCGCATGTGCCATGACCAGCGCCCTCCTGTCAGGCGAGGCGCGGGTGGGCTTCTGCGGCGTGCGTCCATCCGGCCACCACGCCGAGCGGGAGCGGGCGATGGGCTTCTGCCTGTTCAACAACATCGCCGTGGCCGCCGCGTACGCCGTCGCGGAGCTCGGCCTGCGCCGGGTGTTCGTGCTGGATTGGGACGTTCACCACGGAAACGGCACCGCCGAGATCTTCCGCCGGCGCTCCGACGTGCTGTTCGCGAGCCTCCACGAGGCCGGGCTGTTTCCGGGGACGGGCCCCCTCGATGACTCGGGATCGGGGGAGGGGGAGGGCTACACGATCAACCTGCCGGTGCCGGCGGGCTCGGAAGAGCCGCTGTGGATGAGCCTGCTCGACCGGGTGGTGCTGCCCGCGGCGGTCGCCTTCGAGCCCGATCTGGTGCTGGTCTCGGCAGGCTTCGACGCCCACGCGGAGGATCCGCTGGCCAACTGCCGCCTGCAGACCGGCTCATTCGTGGAGATGGCCAGGCGCGTGCGCGAGCTGGCCCAGGCCGCGGGGATCCCGCTCGGCGTGGTGCTGGAGGGCGGCTACAACCGGCGGGTGCTGGCCGAGTGCGTGTGCGCGACGCTGCCGGCGCTGGCCGCCGGCGGAGAGGCGGGCTCTGCGACGCCTGCGCCGCAGGAGTATCCGGACCCCGTCACCGCGCGGGCGCTCGCGCAGCTCTCGCGCTACTGGCCGCTCTGAGCGCTCCTCGCCGAGCTCGCCCGGGGGGCCCGCCCGCGGCTCATCCGAAGAACAGCTCAGCCGTCTCGTAGAGGGTCGGATCGAGCAGCTTGGGCTTCAGCAGGGCCTCCTCGAGCGGGACCTCGACGATCTCCGTTCCGCGCAGTCCCACCATCGTCCCGAAGCGCCCGCCGTCCACAGCGTCCATCGCGGTCACGCCGAAGCGCGTGGCGAGCACGCGGTCGAACGCCAGCGGCGTGCCGCCGCGTTGCACGTGGCCGAGGATCGTCACGCGGGTCTCAAACCCCGTCCGCCGCTCGATCTCGCCCTCCAGCGCCGCGCCGATCCCTCCGAGGCGCGCGTGCCCGAAGGCGTCGGTCCCGGTTCCCGCCCGGGTCTGCAGCGTGCCCTCGATCGTGGTCGCGCCCTCCGCCACGACCACGATCGAGAAGCTCGGCCCGCGGGCGTGTCGCCGACGCAGGTGCTCGACGATCTTCTCGATGTCGAACGGCCGCTCCGGCACCAAGATCGCATCCGCGCCTCCGGCGATTCCCGCGTGAGTGGCTATCCAGCCAGCGTGCCGGCCCATCACCTCGACGACCATCACGCGGTTGTGCGACTCGGCGGTCGTGTGCAGGCGATCGATCGCGTCGGTGACGATCTGCACGGCGGTCTGGAAGCCGAAGGTGAAATCGGTGCCGCCGAGGTCGTTGTCGATCGTCTTGGGCACTCCCACGACCGGTACGCCGTCGCGGTGCAGGCGCAGCGCCACGCCGAGCGTGTCATCGCCCCCGATCGGGATCAGGGCATCCACGCCGCGCTCCCGCAGCGCGTTGCGGACCGACGCAGTCCCATCGCTGCCCTTGGCGTAGGGGTTGGCTCGGGAGGTGCCGAGGATGGTGCCGCCGCGCGGGAGGATTCCGGCGGTGCTATGACGCGTCAGCTCGACCGCGTCGTTCTCCAGCACGCCCGCCCAGCCACGTCGGAATCCGACGAAGCTGTGGCCCTCGACGAGTCCTCGCCGTACCGCTGCGCGGATGACCGCGTTGAGCCCGGGGCAGTCGCCTCCGCCGGTCAGCAGACCGATTCGTGCCATCGGCGGAAGGTATCGCTTGAGCGCGTCGGGCGCTCAGGCGGAGCACCGCGATCGTGCCGACGCCCCCGGCCTCACCGCTGGAGCGGCAACGCAGCCGTGGTCAGATCCCCTGCCGGGAGGAGCTCGTGGCAGCCGTGGTCAGATCCCCTGCCCCGGGAGGAACTCGTTGGTGAACGGAGGCAGTCCCACGCCCGGGTCGCGCTGGAGCAGCCGGTGCGAGAACATCCAGCTCCCGAAGGCCGCCCACGCCGAGGGGTCCTGCCATCCGAAGGGGTTGGCCGGGTTTGTCGGCCGCGCCGCGGGAAGCGTCTGCTTGATCGATTCCAGCTGGAGCGCCGGTTCGAGCGACGGGTTGGCCTTGACGAGGAGCGCGGAGGCCGCGGCCGGGTCCGCGCGGACCTCGCGCTCGCCGCGGGTGAGCGCCTGTATGAAGGCGCGCAGGTCCTGGCCGCGAGTGCGGGCCTCGTCCTCGCGTACCACCAGCACCAGCTCGTCGTAGCTGGGCACGCCGGCCTGATCTACGGGGATCACGATCGGATGCTTGTGCGCCAGGCGCAGCTGGATCGCCTCGTAGTTCCAGAAGCCGCCCAGCGTCGCATCGACGTGTCCGGAGAGCATCGCCGGGATCAGGTTGAAGCCGACGTTGGTTTCCTGCACCGTGCTCGGTTTCACGCCGGCGTGCTCCAGCGCCGTGCGCAGCTCCGCCGCCTGGTAGGCGATCCCCGCCGTGCCCACACGCTTGCCCGCGAGGCTGGCCACCCGCGCGACGTGCTTGCCGGGCAACGCGATGATCGAGGTCAGCGGACGCTGGACCAGCGCCCCGATCGAGACCACCTTCAGGCCCTGATCGCGCGCCAGCAGCAGCTCGGGCTCATAGGAGATCGCCATATCGACCCTCCCTGCTGCCAGCAGCTTCAGCGGTTCCGCCGGGTCCGCGGGCGCCTCCGGCTGCACATCCAGCCCGACCGCGCGGAAGTCCCCGCGGGCGATCCCGGAATACAGCGCAGCGTGATCGGCGTTGGGAAAGAAGTCCAGCATCACCGTGACGCGCTTGACGCCAGGCGCAGACAGTGCGTCGTGCTTGCTTCCGCAGCCCGCGATCGCCACCGCGCAGACCAGGCAGGCGGCGGCGAGCAGACGGGTGGCGATGCGGTGCTTGCTGGGTGTGCTCAACGGTTATCTCCTCGGGGTCGGACGCTCCATGGGGCCAGCCTGCGCTCGGCGACGGCTAGCGCATAGAAGCACGCCATCGCGAACGCCACCAGCACCGCGGTGCCGGCGTATGCGCGCGGGGTCTGGAAGTTGATGTCGGCGATGATCTGGCGCCCCAGGCCCGGGTAGGCGCCGGAGGTCGGGGTGGTGGTCTCGGCGATGAACGCGCCGATCACGCCCACGGCCAGCGCGATCCGCGCGCCGCTCAGCGCGGCCGGCAGCGCCGCGGGCAGCTCGGCGAAGCGAAACGCCTGCCAGCGCGAGGCGTCGAGCGTGCGCAGCAGCTTCGGCTGATCGGGATCCACGGCCGCGAGGCCATCGACGGTGGTGACCAGCACGGGGAAGAAGCAGATCAATGCGATCACCACGAGCTTGGGCAGGATCCCAAACCCCCACCAGAAGACCAGCAGCACCCCGATCACCGGGATCGGAACCGCCTGGGAGCCGACCGCGAGCGGGTAGACGGCACGGCGCAGCAGCGGCGAGAGGTGGATCGCGACGGCCAGCGCCAGACCGCACGCCAGCGCCAGCCAGAGCCCCAGCACCACCTCCTCTGCGGTGACGGCGAAGTTCCGCCCCAGCAGGCCCGCGCTGTCCCACAGGGCCGAGGCGACCGCGTGGGGCGCAGGCAGAAGCTCGGCTTCCACGCCCGCGAGATCCACATACAGCTCCCACGCGCCGATCAACCCCGCGCTCAGGAGGAGCGGCGGCAGCGCACGCACGGCGCCGCGCCTCACGCGCGGGCCCCCTCCGCCAGCGCGCTCAGGGCCCGCTCGCGCAGGGCGATCACCTGCGCGTCTGTGCGGGCGCGGGGCCGGCAGGCCTCGACCTCCAGCTGCGCGATCACCCGCCCGGGCCGCGGCGAGAGCACCGCAACACGGTCGGCGAGCAGCATCGCCTCCTCGACGTCGTGGGTGACGAGCACCACCGTGCGCCGCTCGCGCGCGAGGGTCCCCGCCAGCCATTCCTGCATCTCGCCGCGGGTGATCGCGTCGAGCGCGCCGAATGGCTCGTCCAGGCACAGGACGGGCTTGCCCGAGAGCAGCGTGCGCAGGAAGGCCACCCGCTGGCGCATGCCGCCGGAGAGCTCGGATGGATGGGCCAGCTGGAAGCCGTCGAGCCCGAGCTCGGCGAACAGCTGACGTGCGCGCGAGCGGGCGGCCCCGCGCGAGAGCCCGGCGATGCGAAGCGCCAGCGCCGCGTTGTCGAGGGCGCTCAGCCACGGCAGCAGCAGATCGCGCTGAGGCATCAGCACGGCCGGCGGGCAGGCGATCGTGCCGGCGTCCGGACTGCGCAGCCCACACAGCAGTTCGAGCAATGTGCTCTTGCCGCAGCCGCTCGGTCCGACCACGGCCAGTAGTTCGCCATCGCCACAGCGCAGCGAGACGTTCGCCAGCGCCCGCACCGCACCGCCGCGCGAGCCGCGGTAGGTGAAGCCCACGCCCTCGAGCGAGATCGGCTCATGGCCCAGCCTCCGCGTGAGCGGCGGCTGTGCGCGAGATTGCAGTTCGGTCGGCACGTCGCTCCCTTCGCGGGCATTACCCCACAGGTTCGAAGGGTCGGCGCCGGGGGAATC
>DAINPC010000020.1:0-10585 GCA_036743695.1 Solirubrobacteraceae bacterium
TCTTCCACATCAACTACCTCGGCGGCGACATGCCCAACTACTCGCTGAACTTCTCGCGGCCGTCATCCTCCGTGATCCTCCAGTACTTCGCCTTCCTGCGCCTGGGCCGCGCCGGCTACGAGGAGATCGTGCGCACGGTGCTGGCAAACGCCCGGTCGCTGGCGCGGAAGCTGGGCGCGATCGACGGCCTGGAGCTGCTCACCGACGGCTCGGCCTTCCCGATCGTGGCCCTGCGCGCGGCGGACCCGCAGGCGACCGACCTGGTGGCGCTCTCGCACCGACTGCGCGAGCGCGGCTGGATCGTGCCCGCCTACACGCTGCCCCCCAACGCCGAGCACATCACCGTGCTGCGGATGGTGGTCAAGGAGAACTTCTCGCGCGACATGGTGGACATGCTCGCGCACGATGTGGGCGCCTCGATGCGCCTGCTGGCCCACGGCGCGGGAGCCCAACAGGATCGCCCACGACGGCGCCCGCACTGCTGAGCGCCAGGGCTGCCCGCTGCCGCGATCGACCGGCGCGCCCGACCCTCCGCTCAGTCGCGTTGGCCTTTGCGCTTGCGATCGAACAGCAGCACGCCGCCGACCGCGATCAGCACCACGATCAGGATCCCCGCGGCTATGTAGCGGAGTTTGTGGTGGACGGGCTTTGCTGTTTCTTTGATGGCCTGGGCTTTCGACTCGATCGTCACCGGCACGTGCTTGGCTTCGAGCGCGGCCACGACCTTGGGCTCTCCGTGCGCGGCGTACTTGGCCAGCACGTGGCGCCCGTCCTTGAGCGTGACGTGAACCGAGCGGACTCTCTTGTTGATCGTTGCCGCCTGGATCTGGCCGGCGGCGAGCTGTTTTTCGTATTCCTGGAGGCTCTCGTGCGTGTAGGTCACGGCGGCTCCGGCGGCCGATGCGAGCGCGGCGGGAATCAGCGCGGCGCAGGTCAGGCAGGCGAGCAGCACGGCGATTCTGGCGGTGAGTGACGCGGTTGTCGTTCGGTTCATCGCCGGTAGCCTACCGTCGTCAAGCCGGGCGTGCGCCGAGGCGCTCTGGCCGGCTCGGCGGCGCTTCCCGACCCTCCCTCCGCCGATCTCACGCCTCGCCGCTCTCCCGGCGGCGCCGTGGCGCTCGCTCACTTGCGCGCCGCCCTCACCGCCTTCAAGCGCTCGACCTTGGGCAGGACCACCTTGCGCATTCGCACCGAGACGGGCGTCGCCTCGACGGCCTCGTCCTCGCGCACGAACTCCAGGGCCTCGTCGAGCGTCAGCTTGCGGTGGGAATCGAGGCGCACGAGCACGTCGGAGGTGGAGGAGCGCATGTTGGTGAGGTGCTTCTCCTTGACCGGGTTGACGTCCAGGTCCTCCGAGCGCGAGTTCTCGCCGATGATCATGCCTTCGTAGACCTCCTCGCCTGGACCCACGAACAGCGAGCCGCGCTCCTGGAGCGTGAACAGCGAGAAGGTGACCGTCTCGCCGCTGCGGTCGGCCACGAGCACGCCGCTCTGACGCGTCAGCAGCTCGCCCGCCCACGGCTCCCAGCGGTCGAAGACGTGGTGCATGATCCCGGTGCCGCGTGTTTCTGTGAGGAACTCCGTGCGAAAGCCGATCAGCCCTCGCGCCGGGACCAGGTACTCCATGCGTACCCAGCCGGTGCCGTGGTTGGTCATGTGCTCCATCCGCCCTTTGCGCGCGGCCAGCAGCTGGGTGACCGTGCCCACGTGCTCCTCGGGCACGTCCACGGACAGGCGCTCGACGGGCTCGTGGCGCTTGCCGTCGATCTCCCGCTCCACCACGTGGGGCTGGCCCACCGTCATCTCGAATCCCTCCCTGCGCATCATCTCCACCAGCACCGCCAGCTGCAGCTCGCCTCGACCCTGCACCTCGTAGGTGTCCGGCCGCGCGGTCTCTGCCACGCGCAGCGAGACGTTGCCGATCAGCTCCTGATCCAGGCGGGCCTTGATCTGGCGGGCGGTGATCTTGTCGCCGTCTTTGCCCGCCAGCGGCGAGGTGTTGACGCCGATGGTGATCGACATGGCCGGCTCGTCCACGGTGATGACCGGGAGCGGACGCGGATCGTCGGGGTCGGCGAGCGTCTCGCCGATGGTCACCTCCGCGATCCCCGCCACGGCGATGATCTCCCCGGGGCCCGCCTCCGGCGCGTCGACGCGATCCAGGGCGTCGGTGACGTAGAGCTCGGCCACTCCTACGCGCTTGATCGAGCCATCGGCGCGGCACCAGGCGATCTGCTGTCCCTTGCGAATGTTTCCGTTGCGTACGCGACAGATGGCCAGGCGCCCGACGTACGGGGAGGCGTCGAGGTTGGTGACGAGCGCCTGCAGCGGGTGCTCCGGGTCATAGGTGGGCGCGGGGATCCGCTCCAGCAGCAGGTCCAGCAGCGGCGCCAGGGTGCTCCCCTCCAGCGGCCGGCCGGGCTCGTAGTGCAGCGAGGCGATCCCCGCCTTGGCGTTGCAGTAGACGATCGGGAAGTCGATCTGCTGCTCGTCGGCGTCGAGATCGAGGAACAGCTCATACACCTCGTCCACCACCTCCGCCACACGCGCGTCCGGGCGGTCGACCTTGTTGACCACCAGGATCACCGGAAGCTTGGCCTCCAGGGCCTTGCGCAGCACGAAACGGGTCTGCGGCAGCGGCCCCTCGGAGGCGTCCACCAGCAGCAGCACCCCATCCACCATCGTCAGCCCGCGCTCGACCTCGCCGCCGAAGTCCGCGTGCCCGGGGGTGTCGATGATGTTCAGCTTGACGTCGCGGTAGCGCAGCGAGGTGTTCTTGGCGAGGATCGTGATCCCCTTCTCGCGCTCCAGGTCCATCGAGTCGAGCACCCGCGTGGCGATGTCCTGGCCGACGCGGAACGCACCGGACTGCCACAGCATGGCGTCCACCAGCGTGGTCTTGCCGTGGTCCACGTGCGCCACGATGGCGACGTTGCGGATGTCATCTCTGGCGACGAGCACGGTTCGACAGGCTAGCGGCGTGGGGGCTCGACGCCGGAGCGGTGCATGAAATCCGACCTGCCGGGGTATCAGCCGCTCAGCGGATGTTCGCGTGCTCCGCTCACCAAGTGTTCACGTGCTCCGGGGGCGATGCAGCCAGGCTAGCGGTGCGGATCCCGACCGGAGATCGATTGTCGCCCGTCCGCTGAGATCTGTGCTCGACCTTCGCCACCCACCCCACTCGATCGACGAGCCGCTCACGCGGCGCACGCTGCTGCGCTACGGCGGCTCGCTGGGGGCTGCCGTAGCCGGCGCATCGAGCGCCGGCGCGCTGTGGCGGACGGCGTCCGCCGCCGCCGGGACTGCTCGCCTGCCCGACAGCCTGCCCGACCCCAAGCGGGCGGCCGGCACGGCCACGGCCGCGCTTCCGTTCGACCACATCGTGGTCGTGATGATGGAGAACCACTCATTCGACAACCTGCTCGGCGGGCTGGCGCGATCGGGTCAGCCAAAGGCGCAAGGCCTGCGCTTCAACAGCGCCGGGGTGGCGCTCAACAGCAATCCCGGTCCAGGCGGCGCGGTGCGCTCCCTCCCCTTCCCCTCCACCGCCCAGGGCCCCCACGTCTCGCAGAGCTGGAACGCCACCCACGAGCAGATCGACGGCGGCAAGATGGACGGGTTCGTGCGCTCGGTGGGAGCTGAGCAGCCGATGGGCTACTGGACCGAGGAGGTGCTGCCGTTTCCATACTCGCTGGCGCGCACCTTCACGGTCGCCAACCGCTGGTTCGGCTCGGCCCCCTGCCAGACCTATCCCAACCGCCGCTTCCTGATGGCGGGCACCGCCTACGGCAACATCGCCACCGACAGCGAAAGCCTGAAAGACCCGCTCCGCCCAACGGCACCATCTTCGACCGCCTGCACGCCTACGGGGTCAGCTGGCGCAACTACTTCACCGATCTTCCCGCGACGGGGATCATCCCTTCGATCATCGAGAGATACCCGACGAGCCTGGCCCCGATCGCGCAGTTCTACGCCGACTGCGCGGCCGGCAACCTACCGTCGGTGAGCTTCGTCGACCCCGAGTTCGGCGTGCTCTCCGAAGTCGGCGCCGGCTTGGCGGGGCTCCCGGGGCTGGCCGCCCTGGGCGCCAAGCTGGAAGCCAGCGGCGGCGACGAGGAGCCGCCGCAGGACATGGCCTACGGCGAGTCGTGGGCCCACTCCGTGGTCAAGGCCGTGCTGGACTCCCCGGCCTGGCCGCGCACGCTGCTGATCTACACCTACGACGAGCACGGCGGCTACTACGACCACGTCGCGCCGCCGCCGGCGATCGCTCCGGACTCGATTGCACCGCAGCTCGGACCCACCGACGCGCCGGGGGGCTATGACATCTATGGGCCACGCGTCCCCGCGGTAGTCGTCTCACCGTACGCCAAGCCGAACGCGGTCACCAACGTCGTGCACGACCACACATCCGTGCTGGCCACGATCGAGGCCAAGTGGAACCTGCCCGCGCTCACCTACCGCGACGCGAACGCGAAGACGGTCAAGGACTTCCTCGACGTCGGACAGGCGGCCTTCCTGGAGCCGCCCACGATCGCCGAGCCGCTGAGCCCACCAACCGCCGTCGCGGCGAGTTGAACACAGGAGAGCCCATGCGAGCAGCCTGCCCCCACGATCACCACGGCCGCGCGATCCCTGGACCCGCTCGGACGCTTGCCCTCGCCGCGGTCTCGATGGCGGCCGCGCTCGCCTGCTGGGCGGCGGCGCCGGCGTCGGGCGCGCCGGCCAAATACCACACCCCCCCGATCCGCCACGTGTTCGTGATCGTGATCGAGAACGAGGGCTATGCCAGCACGTTCGGCGAACCCACCGCCGATCCCTACCTGGCCAAGACGCTTCCTTCCCAGGGAGCCCTGCTCGAGAGCTACTACGCGACCGGGCACCAGAGCAACGACAACTACATCTCACTGGTATCCGGACAGCCGCCGAACCTCGAGAGCCAGGCCGACTGCCCCGTGTTCAGCGACTTCACCGGCGCGCTGACGCTGTCCGAAGGGGTGGAGAGCGGCGTCGGCTGCGTGTATCCCGCCTCGGTGCCCAACATCGGCACGCAGATGTCCGCCGCGGGGCTGAAGTGGAAGGCCTACCAGGAGGACATGGGCAACGATCCCAACCGCGAGACGGCCGCCTGCGGGCACCCGGCGCCCGGCGGCGTCGACGAAACGCAGAAGGCGGAGGCGGGCGACGGCTACGCCTCCCGCCACGACCCCTTCGTGTACTTCCACTCGGTGATCGACGAACCGTCCTACTGCGCCGCCCACGTGGTCGCCATGGGGTCCCCGAGCGGGACCATGCCGCCCGCCTCCCTGCGCGGCGAGACGGGGCTGGCCAAGGACCTGACGTCAGCTGCCAGGACGCCCCGGCTCTCGTTCATCACGCCCAATCTCTGCAACGACGGCCACGACTACCCGTGCACCAACCAGCCGAGTGGCGCCTCGGCGCTGGCCGACATCGACAGCTTCCTGGAAACGTGGGTCCCGAAGATCACCAGCTCGCCCGCCTTCCTCAAGAACGGGCTGCTCGAGATCGTCTTCGACGAGGCCGCCTCCTCCGACGCAACATCCTGCTGCGGCGAGGCGCCCGGCCCGGGCTCCCCGCTCCCGGGGATCACGGGCCCCGGCGGCGGCAGGGTGGGCGCGGTCCTGATCTCGCCGTTCATCAGGCCCGGAACGGTGAGCACCACTCCCTACAACCACTACTCCTCGCTGGCCACGTGGGAGTCGCTGTCCGGCCTGCCGCGGCTCGCCGAGGCGGCCTCCGTGCCGGGGATCTTCGGCGCCGACGTGTTCACCGCCGCCGGGTAGCTCCTCAGCCGCGTGCGAGCGCGGCCCGCACGCCGGTGCGCAGGCCGAAGCGCGCCAGCGCCGTGGGGTAGCGCTCGGCCGCGGCGATCGTCTCCTCCAGCGCCGCGGCGAAACGCCGCAGCTCGGACTCCTCGATGCTGAGCGCCGGCAGCGCCTTGATCACGTTCATGTGATGCCCGGCGACCTGGCAGAGGATGCGGTGCTGGTGAAACAGCGGCACTGTGATCAGCTGCGAGAACAGTCCCGGCTGGCGGCGCTCCACCCGCTCCCACAGCCGGCGAGCGCCGGCGCCCGCCGGCGGGCCGAGCTCGATCGCCCACATCAAGCCCAGGCCGCGCACCTCCCTGACGACCTCATAGCGCTCGACCAGCGGACTGGTCAGCTCCAGCAGCAGCGCACCCATCCGCTCGGCGCGCGCCACCAGATCCTCGCGCTCGATCACGCGCAGCGTGGCCAGCGCGGCCGCCGCCGCGAGGTCGTTGCCGCCGAACGTGGACCCGTGGCGCACGGCGCGCTCCATCCCGTCGAAGACGCGCTCGAACGCCCGCCGCGAGACGAGCACAGCGCCGATCGGGACGAGTCCGCCGGAGAGCGCCTTGGCGAGGCAGATCATGTCGGGCTGAAGCTCCCAGTGCTCGAGCGCGAGGAACCGCCCGGTGCGCCCGACGCCCGTCTGGACCTCGTCGCAGACGAACAGCGCCCCCGCCTGCCGGCACAGCTCCTGGGCGGCGGGCAGGTACTCGGCGGGGGGCAGGTTGACGCCCTTGCCCTGCACGGGCTCGACCACGAAGGCGGCCACATCGCCGCGCTCGAGCTCGCCGGCGAGGGCGTCCAGATCGCCGAAGCCGACCGGGTCACAGCCCGGCAGCAGCGGACCGAAGCCCTCGCGAAACTCGACGTTCCCGTTGATGGACAGCGAGCCCAGCGTCAGACCGTGGAAGGCATGCTCCGCGTAGAGCACGCGCGGGCGCCCGGTGGCGGCGCGGGCGATCTTGATTGCCGCCTCGACCGCCTCGGTGCCGGTGTTGGCCGGGACCATCGCCGCCACGCTTCCAGGCGCCCTCGCCAGCAGCTGCTCCGCCAGCACGCCGCTGAGCAGCGTGACCCCGAGCTGCGGCAGGTTGCCGGTTCGCGCCGCCATCACCTCCTCGAGCGCCGCGATGGCCTCGGGGTGGTTGCGTCCGATGGCGAACACGCCGTAGCCGCCGAGCAGGTCGAGATAGCGCTCGCCGTCCGCGTCGATCAGGTGCGCGCCCTCCCCGCCACGCCACACCTTGTCGAAGCCGAGCGTGCGCAAGATCCTGCCCATCTGGGGGTTCAGGTGGCGATCGTTGAGCGCCATCTCCTCGCCGCTCCTGCGCGCGAGGATCTCCGCGACGGTCGGTGGGGACTCTCCCGGCACGCCCTGAGCCTAGCTCTCCCCATGCGAGCGAGGACGGCGTGGAAGGCGAAGTTGCCAACAGTTCGAACAGCACCGCTGGTGGGTCGCGGACGGCTCTGCCGGCTTCCGCAGACACTCGTCGGAGCCGTGCATCTGTTTGAGCGGCGAGCGCGGCCCTCAAGTACGTGCCCAAACCGGCCGAAGCCCT
Source organism: Solirubrobacteraceae bacterium (assembly GCA_036743695.1). GTDB lineage: Bacteria > Actinomycetota > Thermoleophilia > Solirubrobacterales > Solirubrobacteraceae > Palsa-744. Next base: position 7,394 of record DAINPC010000020.1, read on the forward strand.
CCGAATGAAGGGGAGATCCTGGCTCTGTCCGACCGAGTTGGACCGCGCCCGTGTGGTCGACGCCAACGGGCGTGTGCGCACCATTCGGATGATCGGCTCCGGCGCAGTGGGCGTGGCGCTGCTGATCTCCGCCCCCTGGCTCGGCTGGTGGACATTCGCGCTGTTCGCGCTCGCGCTTCTCAACTTCCTCAACGTGGACCGTCGCATGGACAGGAGCGCGCACCCCGAGCGGGTCAGCGTGTGCGCGATCCTGATCACGCTCGCCTTGATCGCCGCGGGCGTCGTCGCCAGCGGCGGACCGCGCAGTCCGGCGCTGCCGTGGCTGGTGCTGCCCGCCGGGATGGTGGCCGCGCGCTTTCGACCGCAGGTCGTGATCGCGGGACTGCTCCTGACGGTGCTGGTGATCCTGGCGGCTACGCTCGGGGTCGATCCCACGGCGACGCTCCGCGACCCGGTGCCCGTGTTCACCACGCTGGCGCTGCTCGCGGGAGTGGTCTCGATCGTGTGGGCGCTCCAGGCGGCCGAGCTGCGCCACCGCAGCGAGGCCATCCTCGATCCGCTCACCGGCCTGCTCAACCGCCACGCGCTCGTCCCCCGCTTCGTCGAGATATCCCTCCAGGCCCGCCTGAGCGGCCAGCCCGTGTGCCTGCTGATGTGCGACGTGGACAACTTCAAGGCGGTCAACGACCAGCACGGCCACGACTGCGGCGACGCGGTGCTGCGCGACGTCGCCTATGCGCTGCGCAAGCACCTGCGCTCGTTCGAGCTCGTCTACCGCCTCGGCGGCGAGGAGTTCCTGGTGCTCCTGCCGGGCATCGACGCTGCGGGCGGGCGGGAGGTCGCCGAGCGCCTGCGCGCGGCGGTGGAGCAGACGCGCCCGATGGGCTGCGCGGTCACGATCTCCCTCGGCCTGAGCGCGGGCAGCGGCGAGCAGGTGGACTACGACACGCTGTTCAAAGCGGCGGACAGCGCCCTCTACGAAGCCAAGCGCGCGGGACGCAACAGGGTGCTCACGGCCCCCGGCACGGCGGACGCGCAGGCGCAGGCGCAGGGCCAGAGCGCCCGCGACGAGCCTGCGCGGCTGGCTGACGCGCCGACCCCGGTCCCCTCCCGGCCGGCCGCGATCGCCGGTTGACGGACGCGCTCGCCAGGGACGCCGATCGCTCGCCGGGAGGGGTCAGTTGGCGCATCGGGCGCCCGACCGCTAGAATCTCAACCCAGGGTCAGCTTTGCGCCGGTCGTACGCCGTGCACCGGGGAGCATGAGCTAGGAAGGGAGCCGAGAATGCAGGGGGCCATTACGGCAACATCCACATCGCGCATCGTTCCCGACACATCGCGCATCGTCGCCGGCATCGCCGACGATCCTCGCCAGCTGTTCCTGCGCTGGCAGCAACAGGGCGATCACGCCGCTCGTGAGGAGCTGGTGCGACGGTTCATGCCGCTCGCGCGCAGCCTGGCAAGGCGCTACGGCCGATCCTCCGAGCCGTTTGAGGATCTGCTCCAGGTCGCCTCGCTCGGGCTGCTCAAGGCGATGGACCGCTACGACGTCGAGCGCGGACACCCGTTCCAGTCCTTCGCCGTGCCGACCATCCTCGGCGAGATGCGCCGCTACTTCCGCGACTCCGGCTGGGCGGTCCACGTCCCCCGCGGCGCGCAGGAGCGTGCGCTGAAGGTCCGCGACGCGCAGGAGCGCATCGCCAACGAGCGCGGCCGCGCCCCCACGGCCAATCAGCTGGCGGAGTACCTGGAGCTCGACACCGAGGAGGTCATCGACGCGCTCCAGGCCATCCAGTCGTATGAGACCGTGTCCCTCGACGCGCCGCGGCCGGGTGCCGACGGCGACGCGGGCGCGTCCTACGGAGACTCGGTCGGCGGCGATGACGAGCGCTACGAGCTGGTCGAGCTCGACGCCACGGTCGCCGTGGCGCTCGGGCACATACCCGAGCGGGAGCGCAAGATCCTGAAGATGCGCTTTGTCGAGGACCTCACCCAGACGGAGATCGCGGACAGGGTGGGGATCTCCCAGATGCAGGTCTCGCGCCTGCTGCGACGGTCCCTGGATCAGTTGAAGACGCTGACGCGTGCGCCCGAAGAGGCGCGCTAGACGTCAACGATGCGGCCACGACCGCCCTGCGGAGCCGTCCTGAACGGGCGCCTCCAGTGCGGTCCTGTGAGATCCGGTTGCTAGCACATCGGTGCCAGAGATTCCCCACGTTCGCCTGAGCCTCTCCAACAGGGCCGAGAACGTACTGCTCGTTCGCCAGGCGCTGAGCGGCCTGGCCGAGACGGTCGGCCTCGATCCGATCGCGCTCAACGACATCAGCACGGCGGTCAGCGAGGCGTGCAACAACGTGGTTCTCCACGCCTACGGCGGCGAGGAAGGCCCCCTGGAAATCGAGGTCTACGCCTCCGCCGAGGGGTTGGAAGTGCTGGTGCGCGACAGCGGCGGCGGCATCCACCCGCGCGAGCAGCAGGCGGAGGACGTGATCGGCGGAATCGGGCTGCCGGTGATTCGCGCGCTGAGCAGCAGCGTCGAGTTCAGGAGCCTGGACGGCGCGGGTACTGAGGTCAGGATGCGGTTCGCCGCGGCCAACGCCCGCGCACTGGAGCCCGAACGCGGCGAGCAGGCTGTCTCGCCCCACGCGATCCCCCGCGAGCAGCTGGCGGCCACCACGGAGATCGTCGTCGGCCCGGCCCCGCTGGCGCGTGCGGTGCTGCCGCGCGTGCTGTGCGCGCTGGCCGCCCGCTCGTACTTCTCCACCGACCGCATCTCGGACACGCAGCTGCTGGCGGACGCGATCGCCACCCACGTGCAAGACTCGATCAACGGAAGCCGTCTCAGCGTCCAGATCACCGCGCACCCGCGCGACCTGCAGCTGCGCATCGGGCCGCTGCGGCCAGGACGCGCCGAGACGGTGCTGGAGTCCGCCTCGCTCGGCGGCGTCGGCTCGGTGCTCGAACGGCTCGCCGACGGCCACCAGGTCTCGCGCGAGGGGTCCTCGGAGGTGCTCGGGCTGCGGCTCGCCGAACGCAGCTAGCTGACGAGGCGGCGTGGGCGTCGGGGGGGCGCGGCGAGGGGCAGCGCGGCGAGGGGCGGTCCAACCGAGAGGCCCGCGTCTGAGTCACCCCATTGGACGGCGGCCACAGGGGGCTTGTGACCGCCGCCCGCAGGGTGACTAACTGGCGAGGA